>NZ_CP043056.1:5137500-5407479 GCF_008121535.1 Dolichospermum sp. UHCC 0315A | reverse complement strand
TATTATTATGATATTGGTGGAGGTGAAACTTTAGTTAAATTCCCCATTGTTAAACTTTTTGATTATCAATCCCGTTTAGATGAGTTAGAATCTAATAATAACCCATTTGCTATCATCACAATTGCTCACTTGAAAACAAAAGCCACAATTAGTAACCTGACAGAACGGGAGCAGTGGAAGTGGATATTAATTAGAGGATTGTACGAGCGGGGGTTAACCAAAGAACAGATAGTTAAGCTATTCAAGATCATTGATACAATGATGACTTTAAGCAAGCACTTACAAGCAGCATTAATTATTAAAATTAAAAACTTAGAGGAGGAAAGAAAAATGCCTTTAATTAGTCCAACAGAACAAATGGCGATGGAACGGGGTGAAGAACGAGGAATACAGCAAGGTGGAGAAAGGTTAATTATACGACTACTTAATCGGCGGTTTGGTGTAATTCCAGCTTCTCTAACTGAAAAAATACATCAATTATCCATTGAACAATTGGAATTATTGGGGGAAGCACTTTTTGATTTTTCTACTATAACTAATTTAGACCAATGGTTAGAGAATAGAACATAGATTATAAATTGTGGGATTGAGATTAATCAATCCCAATTCACCCATCAAAAGCAATGCCTTCTCTAGAAGACGCTAACAGAAAAACAGGCATATTATTGATATAATCTGGATACTAATATTTTAGCTACTTTTCATCTATTATTGTCTAAGTTGTAACTTCAGAGGATGGCTTTGGCTTTTTCTCAAAAGTCTGGACATTAGGTTCTAATAACACAAAACCGTTATTAGTTGCCTCTCCCATTTTCCCAGCAATAGCACCGACCCACTGAGGATAATTGGCTTGTGCATCAGTCAATTTCTTCCAAACTTTAGGTTTAACCGTGACGCTAATTATCCTTCCATCGCAGTCAATCTCAAATTGTTGCCAACCATTTTCTACAGTTTTAACTTCTGGCAGTTCGTTGATTTTGATAGTTAGTTCTAATTTTCCTTCAATCATAAATACATCCTCTATAAATTAGCTGAATTAATTAATCCACACTTTTTACAAAAAAAGGGAATAGGGAACAGGGAACAAATAAAAAACTGTGATGGAATTATCTCAATCATTTGATTTCAACTTATTCGCTAATTTTTTATCTAATGTTACTAACTCAATTTGATGATACTTAGCTGTAGCCGCAATAATAGAATCTGGTAATTTTGTTTTATGGGTATATCTAAAATTAATAGTTTCGTCCTCAATTTCTGATGTAATTGCTAAATAGGTCATCTGATTTAATAAAGATTTAATCGCTTCTTTTTCCATAGAACTTATAGAAGGAAAACTCAGTAACTCCATCCGAGTTATAGCACTATAAGCACATTCATTAACTTTAATCAGCTTATCTTTTAGCAGATTTAAAATTATTAAATCACGTTGAAACAACCCAATTAAAATACTTGTATCTAACAGATACTTAAGTCCATTCATCACGTAATACTTTTTGTAACTCTAAGGGGTCTTGATTTTTAAATACAGGAAACTCAGGTAAATCATTAACTATATTTACCAATAATTGAGATGATTGTTTTTGTCGTTCTACTAATAACATTTTTTTGATAACTTCTTGGACAACCATTTCCATATTAGGCAACTCTAAAAGTTGTTTTCCTAACTCATCAGGTAACTCTATCACAACTTGCATAAGTTTTATTCTCCTAAAATGATAGCTCAATTCCCAATTCTTTACAGAATAAACTGATTTTAACATCAGTTACTTTACTTTGTTGCTAATCATGATCTTGATTATACTGTAATCGAGAACATTTAAAATCTTGTCTAAGAGGATGTTTGAAAAGTGGTATTCCGTAATTTTCATCACATTGCTACCCCCCTTTCCCCTTGTAAAGGGGGGAAACAATAAAAATCCAGTTCCCTCCCCTTTACAAGGGGAGGGTTAGGGTGGGGTAAAAAATATTTGATACATCAACCATAACTTTTCAAACACCCTCTAACCTGTGTTTCCAACTTCAATAACCCCACCCCTCCCATCTTTCACTATAGCTATATCTACTATTGCTCCAATAAATGCCCCTAGAATATCCGGTGCTAATTCCCTAGTAATCCTGCTAAATGCCTGATAACCAATAGTTTTAGCCACTTCTAGCAGTTCCTGGACAACTTCTGGAGGCGGGTTGTCTTTGATTAGGGGTAAATAGTCATTGACTAAGGATTTTTCATCGTCTGACAGGTCAGAAAAATTATTACTACCCCTATATAGAGCTTCTATTAGGACTAGTAATATTTTTTTGAGGGCATTGAACCCACCAAATTTACTAGCTATTTTAGAAATATAGGGCTGTGATAATTTGCTTATTTTAGCAACGGCTTTTTGTGTACATTTAATCCCTGTGTCTATACATTGCTTAAATGCTCCTAATAGATAATATCTGCTTACCTGTTCTCTATCACCTGCTGTTGGTGTAATTTCAAAAGCAGTGGTTTTGGTTAAGGTTGCACCGGGGTAATAATCCAGTAGGTAACTGAGATCATCATCACTGGTGAGATAAATTGTTAGTGCTTCATCAGGGCGGCGGTTGGCTCGGAGTCTGCCTCCCATCTGAATAATCTCTGCTTTCACTAAATGCTCTATATATTCCTGAAATTGGGGATTATCTTTACTGGTGTTGTAATCCCCTGTTAAAGTTGCGTATTTAGCCGCTACAGCCCCTATATCCTGATAAGGTGAACCAATCGCAAATAAAGCATCGTGATTCATGTATTTATTAGTACCGCGATTATCCTTAAACCAGTAACCTTCACCATCTTGTTTGTGTTTGAGGTGGTCAATCACTCCCAAATTTTGATGTTTAGATGTTAAGTCTATTCTTAGAGCATCTAATTGTTTAACTTTTGATTTACTTCTGTCTTTCCCACATAATCCTAAATCAGTAATTTGTACCACTTTTAGATTTGAGTAGTTAGGTAATTTTTCACAGATGACTAAGATTTCACTGGCATCTATTCCTAATTCAAATGCTACTGTTTTTCGGGTAGCAGTTGCATCTAGTAAAAACACATTTTGGAATTTACTTAGTACCTCTAATTGCCTGTTATTTTTGGTGGTAATGATTAACTTGTGATGTTTAATCCTCAATGCCCCAGGGCTAATATTAGCAATAATTTCTAATAATGGTGTTAACCAATTCACTATTAGGTTATCTAATAATTCATGGGATTCTTGACTGGCTTCTTTACCGAATGTATAACGAATATATTTCAAGGTTTTGGGGTTTATTCCCTTTCTTTCACTTGTGTCAATTCCATCTAAGGATACGCTATCAGCAGCTTGAAAGATATCTTCTAAGTCAGGTGATAGCACTTTTAAAGCCTCAATGATATTGGGGATAATTTTATGGTCAATGTCTCCCAATATCGACCTTACTTGATTATGATTATAACCATAGTAATTTTCTTTATGTTTGGAAGATAAATATTGCTCCAATGGTGAGATAAAATCTTTGATTTGTTTCCAAACTTCTGGTAAATGTCTAGCAATTTCTCCTAAAGTCTTTTGGTAATCTGTTAATGATAATTCTGTAGTTTCCACTAGATTAATTTGACGACTAGATTCATCTACAAAAGCTAGGGATTTTTCGGGTATTTCTGATGGTAATGAATCAATATGGCATCTGATTCTATCTTTCATCAGTGCCTCACGCCGGTCTCTCCTGAAAGTTGCACCAGCTATTTTATCTAATATATCACCTTCAAAATCTACACCTTGACAATTGGCTTTGAATTTACAAGTATGACAAATGGGATTTAATGATGATTCACTATTTGATTCTTGATGATAGCCTTTAGATGCTAATTTATGAAATAAAGGTGTTTTGTGACAATTCCCGGAAATATTGGCTTCTTGATCTTTAGGCCAGTTAATGGTGGGATTACCCAAGGGGGTTAAGTTGTTATCATCTGCATACATTCCATTATTTCTAACTGGTAAATCTGTATAGTTTTCTTCTATTGATTTAGTGGTGGGATTGCGGTGTTCACTTGATATGTACCAGAGTTTATTGACTTGTAACCATTCTGGTATAGTTTCTCCTACAAAGTTGGATTTACCAGCCCCAGCACTGGACATATCCAAGATATATTTTTTGCCACTTTGAATACTTTGATTGTAGGTTTCTAATCTATCAGCAGGATTAAACCATACATCAACATCTAAATTACTCCTAGATGATTGTTTAAGTGGAATAGATGCTGGTATAGATTGTGGTATATGTGCTTGCTTGAGCAGGGTTTCGATAAATAGTTTACATTCCCAATCTTCCCCAGATATTTCCTGATTAACAGGTTGTTTTGCTACTGCTAATATGGCATCTATGTATGTATGCAGATGTTCTTTATAAGCTGTCTGAATTTCATTCTCTAGTAGTTGTCTACTGTATAATCCATCTGCTATTAAATCAGCGATATCATAGCCGTCTGTACTATCTGGATTTAATCTCTGGGGATTTAATTGAATGTATGCTAATTGTGCTTTGTTAGCTGCGATTCTTAGTTTATTGGCTTTGTTGTAACCTGCTTTGTCATCGTCGGGATAACATACAATACCAGCGATATCATAAGATTTTAAGCATTGACAATATTGTTCTAGTTTGGCATCAGTCCATTGTGAACCCTGAAAGGTAGTGGTAAGTAAATTTTGTTGTCTAGCAGCATCAGTACATTTTTCTCCTTCAACTACTAAGATAAATTGGCCTTGACCATGTTTGATGATTTCTTCTTGATGGTAAACAGGCCAGGGTTTGTCACCAATTCCCTTCACACTGTCACCAAGAATATCCAGATGGTAAGGAATGGTGAGCTTTTTCTGTTCACCATCTTCTATAAATTCGTATCTAATTACATACTGTGTATCTGAGTATGTATAGATGATTTGTGATCCTCTACTGTTATGTTTCTTTTGCGGAATAGCACCAGGAGCAGGTAATTTGGCTAATTCAATGTTTTGGGGTAATGGTGCTGGTAATGGTGCTGGTAACGGATCTGGTTTTTTGGCAGGGGTGATCTGTTGGTAGTTGATTCTGCCATTGTCAATACCCGCTTGTTTTAAAGCATCTTCTAAGGGGTTAACAGCTTCTCTGATATCTTTTAGATGCTGTTTGTTGTCAGGATCTGCCCAACATTGGTACTTACCAGTTTTAATATCTACGGTTAATGAACCTTCACAGACTGGGCAAATATATCTATTTTTGCCTTTCTTGGGAGTGAGTCTGTCTAGGAAGTTCCTAATATCAAAGGTTTCTAGGTTCTTATTCATGCCACACCCCCACTAATTGCAATGGGTTGGCAAGAATTAGAAGAAAAATGTTTACACTTTTGTAATTTGCAGTCTATAATCAAAATATAAGACTGCCATGAATTAGTTTTCATAGCTGTCCTTATGCAATTGAGATTGAGACTGACGTGAATTAGTTCTCATGGTTTCTGGTTTGTTGATCCAGACCTTACTTAGGTTAGTTTTCCTAGGACGTAGACTAAGTAAAAAGCTGGGTTTGCTAATTTTTAGATTTTCTAAGCTCTCAAATTGTTGCCAAGACAGTTTGGGAGTTTTGATTTGTACTTGTAATCAAGGGTTATCATTCTTCTAAGAGTTATGAAGCATGATTGAAAAATTGACTACTGATTACAATCATACTATATCAAAGAAAACCAATTTCAGGAAAATTTATTTTTACTATTAAAATTTCTTAATCTGTATTGTACGTGTCTAAAAGCTTACGTACATGAGAGTTTTTACTATCCTTTGGTGATGTGGGGAATGCGATTCCTACGGAGCGCTTCGCTATCGCATATTTGTTGGGATGATAGGAGAGCGCTTATTTGTTGGGATGATGAGAGAGCGATCGCATATTTGTTGGATGATGAGCGATCGCTTATCTGTTGGGATAATGGGCGATCGCATATTTGTTGGGATGATGAGCGATCGCTTATCTGTTGAGATGATGGGAGAGCGATCGCTACAGGGTTTACTCTCAATGTTTTTATTACATTATTTGCAAGGGGTACAGGTTTAGTGTCGGGGTTTAATAATAGGTTTGACAAAGTTTGCTGTCGGGGTTTGTCGGGATTGAGCGATTATTATGGGGCGCTTTGCGATTTCTATGGGATGATAGGAGAGCGATCGCATATCTGTTGGGATGATAGGAGAGCGCATATTTGTTGAGATGATGAGCGATCGCTTATCTGTTGAGATGATGGGCGATCGCTTATTTGTTGGAATGATGAGCGATCGCTATCTGTTGGGATGATGGGCGATCGCTACAGGGTTTACTCTCAATGTTTTTATTACATTATTAGCAAGGGGTACAGGTTTAGTGTCGGGGTTTTAATAATGGGTTTGACGAAGTTTGCTGTCGGGGTTGAGCGATTTCTGTGGGGCGATTTGCGATCGCTACAGAGTGCTACAGAGTTTACTCTCATTGACAAAAGTATTTTTAACTATGATAAATAGTATAAATATTAAATTATTATAAATATTTGTACAAAGCTTACATTTTAGCTTTAAGTTCAAAATATCCAAATTTAGCCATTTTTTGTGGCTAATGAACCTAAAAGTCTCACTATAGTTGCTGTTGAGACCTAAAACAACATATTACATTATATGCCAAAATACAGCGTTAGCGAAGTTTTAGATATCATCAAAGCCCTGACAGCAGAAGAAATACTGGAATTACAACAGTCCTTATCTAGTGTCTTAAGTATGATTGCTACTGATGCTAAAGCCGTGGATTCCCATTCACAAAATATTGAAGGTATCACAATTGGCAACGGCAATGCCGGGATTGAATTTAATCAAACTCAAGCTGATAGGGGAAGTAATATAACCCAAACTCAAGCTACCCTTAACAATGTTGCTGAACTACGGGAAGTCTTAGCTTTTCTCTCAAAGTTAAAACAAGATATTGCAGCAAGTAATAATTTAAACGTAATCGAGAAAAAAACTTTAGAAGTTCCGATACAAACTATAGAAGAAGAATTAAAAAAACCAAATCCAGATAAAAATTCAGTTAAGGAATCACTTGAATTCCTCAAGAAGAGTTTAATAGGGGTGGCAGAATTAGCTAAACCAGTCTTGGAAATAGCTCCCTTAATTGCTAAGTTCTGGGGAGGAATATGAACTCAGAATTTCCCAATAGTCAGAATTCAAGTGAGCAAGATATTAGCCATGTCAAAATAGGCGATGGTAGCACTGTCACATTTAACCAAACTCAAATTATACAAATCACTGTTGCTGAGATAAAAAGTCGGCAATTTAAACTTAATTCACCTTACAAAAGTTTAAATAATTTTGAGCCTGAAGATAAAGATTTGTTTTTTGGGCGTGACCAATTTCTCACGGAGTTGGTAAATGAATTTGAACACACCAATTTAATTTTACTTTTAGGGGCTAGTGGTAGTGGCAAATCCTCCGTTGTTCGTGCCGGTTTAATTCCCTGGCTTATGAACGAATACAAACCAAATTTTTTCAATTTGACATTTAAACCAGGTAAAGACCCATTTGAATCTTTATATGTTAGTCTCTTTCCTAAATACGGACAAGAAAAAGCAAGTATTGCCCGTGAAGCTAAAGCAGACACACTAACTCAGGTTGTTAAAAGGTTGAAGGAAGAAACAAATTCTTACTGGTTGATATTTATTGACCAGTTTGAAGAGTTATTTACTAATAGTCATCCAGAAAAGAGTAAACAGTTTATTGAGAGTTTGGTGCAATTAAACAAAGATTCGCAACCTAATGTCAAAATCTTGGCAACCATGCGGGCTGATTTTTTTTACAAGTTAGGTGACTATTCTGGCCTGGTAGAAGCTATAGATAAGCATTGGCCAATGATTGCGAAAATGCAAAAAAACGAGTTGCGAATGGCAATTGAGCAACCTGCCGCCCATCATGGTGTTGTATTTGAAGATAATCTAGTAGATCAAATACTTGAAGATATCAAAGGTCAGTCAGGCTACTTACCATTGTTACAATATACCTTGAATCTACTTTGGAAAACGGAAGCAGAAACAGCCGATTTTCAAAACCACCGTACATTGAAGAAAAGCACCTATCAAACGTTGGGCGGTGTTACAGGTACGTTACAAAAACACTTGGATAAGGTTTATAATAAATTATCGTCGGATGAACAACAAGCAGCTAGAATAATCTTTTTAAAACTGGTTGGTATTAATAGAAATTCAACTTTTGATGAGGAATGGAAGCCTATTAGTAGAAGGGCTTTTATGTCTGAGTTCACTGGTAGTTGCGAAAAAGATGTCTTAGAAAAACTGATTAGTGAAAAACTTTTAGTGAGTAACCGCAAATCAGAAGCAGAAGTATCTACAGTAGAAATCGTTCATGAAAGTATCATTACTTCTTGGAATATACTGAAAAAATTAGTTGAAGAATATCATGAATCTATAGCCTTACGTAATCGGCTACAAGATGATGTACACCACTGGAAAGAACAAAAATCAGATAATGAACTATGGAGTGGATCAAAACTATTTCGTATTTTAGAATTAAGAGAAAAACAAAAATCTTTAGACTTACCCTTCTTTAATCAAGATGATATTGATTTTATTGACGCTAGTGAAAAATTATCTGTTCGCAAAAGGCGCAGAATCATTTTATCATTGAGCATTTTCTCTGGAATAGTTTCAATCTTAGCTTTATTAGCTGGATGGCAATGGCAGAATGCAGTTGGGAGTGAGATTAAAGCGATTAGTGCATCTTCAGTAACACTTTTATCCTCCAATCAAGAATTTGATGCCCTTGTAGAAGCAATTAGGGCAAGAGGAAAATTGCAGAGTTTGGTATGGGTAGACGATAAAACTCAAAATCAGGTCAACCAGAATTTAGAGCAGTCTGTTACTAAAGTGGTTGAATACAACCGATTGAGCAGTCATGAAAATGCTGTATGGGCAGTTGCTTTTAGCCCTGATGGACAAACCATTGCTTCCGCTAGTGGAGACACAACAATTAAACTCTGGAGTCGAGATGGCAGTTTATTAAAGACCCTTGAAGGACATAAAGGTACTGTATGGGCAGTTGCTTTTAGCCCTGATGGACAAACCATTGCTTCCGCTAGTGGAGACACAACAATTAAACTCTGGAGTCGAGATGGCAGTTTATTAAAGACCCTTGAAGGACATAAAGGTACTGTATGGGCAGTTGCTTTTAGCTCTGATGGACAAACCATTGCTTCAGCTTCTGATGACACAACAATTAAACTCTGGAGTTTAAATAGTTCGTTGGTGAAAACTCTCAAAGGACATCAGGGTGCAGTTCGGGGAGTTGTATTTAGCCCCAGTGGCAACACTATTGCCTCAGCCAGTGCAGACAAAACAATTAGACTTTGGAATCGTAACGGTCTTTTACTCAAGATTCTTAACCGTCAAGGTCACACTGATGAAGTTGCAGGGGTAGCATTGAGTCCTGATGGTAAAACAATTGCTTCAGCAAGTTGGGATAATACTGTCAAACTTTGGAGTCGTCAATACGGTAGATTGTTGAAGACTTTAGATGGTCATAACAATCGAGTTGTAGGGGTAGTATTCAGTCCTGATGGTAAAACAATTGCTTCAGCAAGTTGGGATAATACTGTCAAACTTTGGAGTCAAGATGGAAAATTGCTGAAAACTTTAAATGGCCAAGATAAAGTTTACGGAGTTGCATTTAGTGCTGATGGTAAGGTACTTGCCTCAACAAGTGAAGATAAAAACATTAAACTTTGGAAGTTTGAGAATCCATTGATGCGAACTCTTGATGGACATGATAAAGACGTAATTGCAGTGCGTTTTAGCCGCGATGGTCAAATTATCGCATCAGGTTCTGATGACAAAACTATCAAACTTTGGAATATTGACGGTTCTTTGCAGAAAACTCTTAAAGGACATAAAGCTGGTGTATTGGGCTTAGATTTTAGCTCTGACAATCAAATCATAGCTTCAGCTTCTGATGATAAAACTATCAAACTTTGGAATCTTGATGGCTCTTTGAAGAAAACTCTTGAAGGGCATAAAGATGCAATTTGGGCAGTTGCCTTTAGCCCTGATGGACAAACCATCGCGTCAGGTAGTGCAGATAAAAGCGTTATTTTGTGGAGTATTGATGGTAAAAAGATTACTACACTCAACGGTCATGAAAACCAGGTCAGGGACGTTAAGTTCAGCCCTGATGGGTATACTATTGCCTCTGCCAGCCTAGACAAAACTATCAAACTCTGGAATATTGATGGCACATTGCAACATACCTTAAATGGACATGAAAATGTTGTGCTAGGAATCTCTTTCAGTCCAGATGGCAAGACCATTGCTTCGGTAAGTTGGGATAATACGGTCAAACTTTGGAAAACAGAGGACGGTACTCTGCTGAGAACTTTAAAAGGACACAGTGAAGGCGTTATTGGGATATCTTTTAGCCCAGATGGTAAGATGATTGCCTCAGTCAGTGCAGACAAAAGCATCAAAATTTGGAATACTGATGGCATCTTGCTTGCAACTTTAAGAGGACATAGCAAAGGAGTTAGAGCAGTTTCTTTTAGTCCTGACGGTAAAACTATTGCTTCAGCAAGTGAAGACAGGACTGTGATTCTGTGGAATAAGGAATATGCTTTGGAAGATCAATTAAGAATTGCGTGTGATTGGGTAAGAGATTATTGGAGAAATAATTCTAATGTTCGTAAAAATCTTAGAGGATGTCGTTGAGACAGTAATTTCTGACACAAATAACAATTAGGAATAAAACAAAAATATGAAATACTACTCATTATTGACAATTTACAGTGAAACTGCTCATGTGAATTTTAGATTTAAACCAGTAATTTAGCTGAAAAAAATATTAAATTTGTGTGTTTAAATATTTTTAAATCTATACTATATCTAAAGCGTTCTTACTCAAATTATCAATTGAGATCATGAAAAATTCTGTATCAAAAAAACCCACATTAGGTAGTTTAATTGCTTGGGTAAAAATTCCAGCAATTATCTTATTAACTAGTCCCTATACAGCATTTGGTGTTCAATCACCTTCTACTATCTCAAAACCAACAAGCAGCTTAACTTATGATAAATTTGAAATAAGTCAAAACTGGCCTGTTGCGTGTCAAAGAAATAATTTTACACAAGATTTCTTGTATGCATTGGCAGTAAGGGAAACAGGCTCATGGGAAACTCCTTATAATACAAGTAATGGACAGGGTGCGTATGGTAAATATCAATTTACGAATATTTTGCTTAGAGCGCTTGGATATCAACGTCAAGGCAGATGGACAGGAAAGAACGGAGTTTATACTACCGCAGAATTCCTTAGTAATAAAAATAATGTACAAGAAATAGCTATCCGTGAAGCTTTTTTACTGAATTGGAATAGTATAGAGAATAAACTTCGACAAAGAGGACGTTCTCTGAAGAATTACTTAGGACGTACAATAGGAGGTGCAACCATAACTTCTAGTGGAATTCTTGCAGCTGCCCATGTAACGGGTGACGTAACTGTTGTTAACCTATTACTTACAGGACGAACATCTTCTGATTCAAATGGCACTACTAATCTATGTTACTTAAAAGAATTTGCTGGATATAGATTACCTAGATTCTGACTTTGGCTATTTTATATAGCTCAAAAATTTGTAATAGTGAACTTGCACATTTGGGATGCTCCTGCATAAAAGTTACCTATTATCTAACTTGTTTGTTGGCAAGCTAAATAAGGCTTGCTGACAATTATTAAGTGACAAAATTTGACAGGATGTTTTAGCTATCATTTCCGCATTTGGTTTATTCTCCGAAGGATTTCCATCTGGCTGCTTTTGTAAGCTCCATAACATTAATCCACCAGCATTGTTATTAACAACAGCCTGTGCTAAACTACTAACTTTTGACAAAGTATAAACATTACCTCCCCAGCCTTCAGGTGGTACTTGAATTCCCATAAATACTTTGCCTTTAAAATAATTTTGATAAGCTGCTAATGCATCTTGGGGATTATAACTGAGACCTGCGTCGTAAGACATAACGTGCAGTTGGTCAATCATTTTACTTTCGGGTGAGCGTAGCAGATTCAACATCAAACCTGTTTTCGCTCCTTGAGGTTGAGCATTAGCCCATTTGCCTTCACCATAAGCACCAATGCTCCAAGCTGCTACTGTAACTAAGTATGGCTTGGGTAATACCTTACGAATTTGACTAACAACACGACGAAATTCTACATCGGATGTACATGATATTTTACCCTTTGAAGATGAACACTGGGAATTAGTAGGCTCGTAATCAATATCAACACCATCAAACCCAAAATCTTTAACAACATTAGAAATGGCTGTAGGATTTAGTTGAGCAAAATTTGTGTAAGTAAGTCCACCAAAAGCTACCAGCACTTTAGTCTTAGGATTACGTTGCTTCAAAAGTGCGATCGCTTTTTTAACAACTAAGCCATCTGCACTAAATTGTAAACCTGTTTCTGCCAAATTTTTATTACCTTGATATGTAGTATCTGGCTTCATGAAAGATACAATCACCATGTTGACATAAGGAGGCAAAGTAGTTAGTTGTAACTGTTTAGGGTCGCTACTTTTCCTTTCAGACCAACTCTGAAAATAGCCTACGAAAGAGAATTGGCTTACTGGGTTTGGAGCAGAGAATAATCCTGTTGTACCTAATAATATTAGAACTAAGGTTAAGCAGAACGTAGTTAAAAATTTCCAACCAATAGAGTTTGACATTTGATAATTTCCTCAGATTAAATACAAATTTTGATGTTACTACTTTTGAGTAAAAACTATAAATGTATAAACAAATTTAATGTATTCAATCATATTTGCATGAAAATATAAATAACAATCATAAATAATATAATTGTTGTCTGCTAACGCAGACATAACTAAGAAACAAAAATTTACGTCCTCCATGTTTATTTACTGACTTGATTAACCACGTGAAATTCACAGAACAGGCTAGACTGTGCCGAATCGGGAGTTTTGTACGCTAAGAAAATTTCAAAAAAGTTGAAAGCCTTGACTATCAATGACTATCAATAGTTTCATAAAATATCATCCGAATGAAATTTTTTGTATTTTAGAACAATGGTCGTTAAAAAATTCCCAAAGAGTTGAACGCTAACAATCTTTAATGGCAAGGCTTTGGGCGATTGCTCCGATTTCTTAGCGTACAAAATTCCTAAATTGGCACAGTTTAGCCCAATACTAATAACTTGATTTCAAAGAGCGATCGCCCCCCACATTTTATATTTCCGCGTCTTTGACACCCAATACTAATAATTTTATTTCAAAGAGCGATCGCCGCATTTTCCCCCAAGAACCATAAGTATTAGCCTTGATTTTATCTAATTCAGATTGTTTAGCTAAATATCCCTCAGTATTATTGTTGCCACGAATGTAGCGTAATTCAAATACTTTAAATTGATCAATAGCTCTTGCTCCTACAACTTGAGCTATTTGAAAATCAGTTTTACCTTCATCGAATTTCACCAGAGCTACTGCCACTTTTTCTCTAGTCATATCTGCAAGTTGCGCTCTAGCTCGTTGTAATTCCGCTACTTTAATTTGGAGATCGGAGATGGCGATAGCGAAGCGCGGGAGATAATACTCCCCCTCGACCTAACTTTACCCCTAAATCACTTATTTTCCCAGTTGGTTTAAATTTCGCTTTCTTCTAGCGTCTCTCTTTTGCTGTGCTTTATTTAGTTTCTCAAGTTGTTTAAATCTAGGAGAAGTAGTAAAATTTAAGGATATGGGGTTCTGTGTATCAGTCGCTTTTATAGTTTTAGGAGAGATATCTGTGATATCCTTTAAACCAAATTTGACAAGCACTTCATCATAATCTCCTATCACATCCTCATCAACACACCCTGCTTGAAAAGCTCGCTCAATTAAAGGTAAACAATCTATTGCATTCATATCAGAAAGCACCCAGACAATATGACCGTTAAACTCAGGATCATTTTCTCTAAAAGATTCTAAATGTTGAGATAAAGAAGTAACACAATGCTGGTAATGCTCTGGATAGACAGAGGCAATAGTTTTAATAGTTAACATAGCTGTAATTCGGGGAAATTGCCCATGAGAATCATTAGCGATATAAGTAGAAAGTGCCGGAATTACAGGTAAACCAATCAGGCTTAAAACATTTTTTAATTCTTCATCCAAAATGAACAATACTTCATTATTAAAATCAAAATCATCAAGTTTGGATAATAAGCTAATTAACGGCTCAATTGCTGCTTCTACTCGGAATTTTCCTAATATACGTATTGCATGAATTGGTGCATATTCAAATAAACCACTTTCATCAGACAAAAGCGCGTTATGGTCTATATTGTAAAAATCTTCATCAGTTGCTAAACTGATCAACTCAGGAATATGTTCAGTAGTAATACCTAATTTCTCATAATTAGGCCATTTATCTGGTGATAATTTCCCTGTCCCTTCTTGATAATTAAACAATTGAGCAACAGTCTCGGAATAACTATTTTGTGACATACAAATCAAAGTTGAATTTTAATACTGTTTGCATAGATTTATTAATTTGATTCTAACGCAAAACAACAACTATTGAACCAATGTTGAAACCTATATCCCACATTCCGCACTTCATTTTGTAGTACAGGTACAAGTGTAATAAGTAACAGAAATAGCTTAAACATAAACACATAACTAAGTTGGCAATAAATACAGCGGTTTCCGCTCTTATGAGGTACAAAGTTGAATCATGAAACTCTTGTAGTGCGGGCATACTTCGACAAGCTCAGTACAAGTCTTGCCCGCTAATGGTGTACCTCATAACACCGAGAAGTGCTGTATAGACAGTAATATAAAAATTGCCAACAAATTGAAATTAATAAGGTATTGACAATAAATTCAGAAGAAAAAATGAGTCTGAAGGAAATCAAAATACCAAAAAATATGAATTACCAAAAAGAAGAATTTGAGAGTAAAAACTTAGATCACTTAGGAATAATAGATGAAATAGGAATAGTAGAAAAAATTAATAAGCTATTCTTAGTAAATAGTAGAGAGAAAGTAAATACAGGCGAAGTAGTTAAAGCAATCATTCTGAATTAACTAGGTTTTGTATCAACGACAGGCTCAGTACAAGTCCTGCCCGTCCTTGATAATTAGGGGACTTTTCGGCCCGCACCACAAGAAATTTTTGAGTATTTTTTTAATTGGAAGTCCCTAATCGTAGGCATACCTCCCATCTTTCACTATAGCTATATCTACTATTGCTCCAATAAATGCCCCTAGAATATCCGGTGCTAATTCCCTAGTAATCCTGCTAAATGCCTGATAACCAATAGTTTTAGCCACTTCTAGCAGTTCCTGGACAACTTCTGGAGGCGGGTTGTCTTTGATTAGGGGTAAATAGTCATTGACTAAGGATTTTTCATCGTCTGACAGGTCAGAAAAATTATTACTACCCCTATATAGAGCTTCTATTAGGACTAGTAATATTTTTTTGAGGGCATTGAACCCACCAAATTTACTAGCTATTTTAGAAATATAGGGCTGTGATAATTTGCTTATTTTAGCAACGGCTTTTTGTGTACATTTAATCCCTGTGTCTATACATTGCTTAAATGCTCCTAATAGATAATATCTGCTTACCTGTTCTCTATCACCTGCTGTTGGTGTAATTTCAAAAGCAGTGGTTTTGGTTAAGGTTGCACCGGGGTAATAATCCAGTAGGTAACTGAGATCATCATTACTGGTAAGATAAATTGTTAGTGCTTCATCAGGGCGACGGTTTGCTCGTAGTCTGCCTCCCATCTGAATAATCTCTGCTTTCACTAAATGCTCTATATATTCCTGAAATTGGGGATTATCTTTACTAGTGTCGTAATCCCCTGTTAAAGTTGCGTATTTAGAAGCTACAGCCCCTATATCCTGATAAGGTGAACCAATAGCAAATAAAGCATCGTGATTCATGTATTTATTAGTACCGCGATTATCCTTAAACCAGTAACCTTCACCATCTTGTTTGTGTTTGAGGTGGTCAATGACTCCTAAATTTTGATGATTAGATGCTAATGCTGTTTTTGTGGCATCTAATTGTTTAACTTTTGATTTACTTCTGTCTTTACCACATAATCCTAAATCAGTAATTTGTACTACTTTTAGATTTGAGTAGTTAGGTAATTTTTCACAGATGACTAATATCTCACTGGCATCTATTCCTAATTCAAAGGCTACTGTTTTCCGGGTAGCAGTTGCATCCAGTAAAAACACATTTTGGAATTTACTTAGTACCTCTAATTGTCTGGTGTTTTTTGTGGTAATGATTAGCTTGTGATGTTTAATCCTCAATGCCCCAGGACTAATATTAGCAATGATTTCTAATAATGGCGTTAACCAATTCACTATTAGGTTATCTAATAATTCATGGGATTCTTGACTTGCTTCTTTACCGAATGTATAACGAATATATTTTAAGGTTTTGCGGCTTATCCCCTTCCTTTCACTTGTGTCAATTCCATCTAAGGATACGCTATCAGCAGCTTGAAAGATATCTTCTAAATCAGGCGATAGCACCTTTAAATCCTCAATGATATTGGAGATAATGTTATGGTCAATGTCTCCAAATATAGACCTTACTTGATTATGATTATAACCATAGTAATTTTCTTTATGCTTGGAAGATAAATATTGCTCCAATGGTGAGATAAAATCTTTGATTTGTTTCCATACTTCAGGTAAATGTCTAGCAATTTCTCCTAAAGTCTTTTGGTAATCTGTTAATGATAATTCTGTAGTTTCCACTAGATTAATTTGACGACTAGATTCATCTACAAAAGCTAGGGATTTTTCGGGTATTTCTGATGGTAATGAATCAATATGGCATCTGATTCTATCTTTCATCAGTGCCTCACGCCGATCTCTCCTGAAAGTTGCACCAGCTATTTTATCTAATATATTACCTTCAAAATCTACACCTTGACAATTGGCTTTGAATTTACAAGTATGACAAATGGGATTTAATGATGATTCACTATTTGATTCTTGATGATAGCCTTTAGATGCTAATTTATGAAATAAAGGTGTTTTGTGACAATTCCCGGAAATATTGGCTTCTTGATTTTGAGGCCAGTTAATGGTGGGATTACCCAAGGGGGTTAAGTTGTTCTCATCTGCATACATTCCATTATTTCTAACTGGTAAATCTGTGTAGTTTTCTTCTATTGATTTAGTGGTCGGATTGCGGTGTTCATTGGATATGTACCACAATTTATTGACTTGTAACCATTCTGGTATAGTTTCTCCTACAAAGTTGGATTTACCAGCCCCAGCACTGGACATATCCAAGATATATTTTTTGCCACTTTGAATACTTTGATTGTAGGTTTCTAATCTATTAGCAGAATCAAACCATATATCAACATCTAAATTACTCCTAGATGATTGTTGAAGTGGAATAGATGTTGGGATAGATGCTGGGATAGATGCTGGTATAGATTGTGGTATATGTGCTTGCTTGAGCAGGGTTTCGATAAATAGTTTACATTCCCAATCTTCCCTAGATATTTCCTGATTAACAGGTTGTTTTCCTACTGCTAATATGGCATCTATGTATGTATTCAGATATTCTTTATAAGCTGTCTGAATTTCATTCTCTAGTAGTTGTCTACTGTATAATCCATCCGCTATTAAATCAGCGATATCATAGCCGTCTGTACTATCTGGATTTAATCTCTGGGGATTTAATTCAATGTATGGTAATTGTGCTTTGTTGGCTGCTATTCTTAGTTTGTTAGCTTTGTTGCAACCTGCTTTGTCATGGTCAGGATAATATACAATACCAGCGATATTATGAGATTTTAAGCATTGACAATATTGTTCTAGTTTGGCCTCTGTCCACTGTGAACCCTGAAAGGTAGTGGTAAGTAAATTTTGTTGTCTAGCAGCATCAGTACATTTTTCCCCTTCAACTACTAAAACAAATTGGTTTTTACCATGTTTGATGATTTCTTTTTGATGGTAAACAGGCCAGGGTTTGTCACCAATTCCGTTCACACTGTCACCAAGAATATCCAGATGGTAAGGAATGGTGAGTTTTTTCTGTTCACCATCTTCTATAAATTCGTATCTAACTACATACTGTGTATCTGAGTATGTATAGATGATTTGTGATCCTCTACTGTTATGTTTCTTTTGAGGAACAACACCAGGGGCGGGTAATTTGGCTAATTCAATGTTTTGGGGTAATGGTGCTGGTAATGGTGCTGGTAAAGGATCTGGTTTTTTGGCAGGGGTGATCTGTTGGTAGTTGATTCTGCCATTGTCAATACCTGCTTGTTTTAAAGCATCTTCTAAGGGATTAACAGCTTCTCTGATATCTTTTAAATGCTGTTTGTTGTCAGGATCTGCCCAACATTGGTACTTACCAGTTTTAATATCTACGGTTAATGAACCTTCACAGACTGGGCAAACATATCTATTTTTGCCTTTCTTGGGAGTGAGTCTGTCTAGGAAGTTCCTAATATCAAAGGTTTCTAGTATTTTATTCATGCCACACCCCCACTAATTGCAATGGGTTGGCAAGAATTAGAAGAAAAATGTTTACACTTTTGTACTTTGCAGTCTATAATCAAAATATAAGACTGCCATGAATTAGTTCTCATGGTCGTTAGTCCGGTGATCCAGACCTTTTACTTAGCTGCTTTCCACGGCGAGGGTAAGTAAAGAACTGGGTTTGCTAATTTTGAAATTTTCTAAGCTCTCAAATTGTTTATAACACAGTTTGGGAGTTTTGATTTATACTTGTGATCAAGGGTTATCATTCTTCAAAGAGCTATAAAGCATGATTGCAAGATTGACTACTGACTACGATTATAGTATATCAAACAAAATCTATTTCAGGAAAATTTATTTTTCTTTCTAAAATATGTTAATTTATACCACAATAGTCTAAAATTATATGTATATCAATATTTTCTTTACTAAACTTTTTGATAATTACTTTCAGTAAAAAGGAGATTAAGGTAATGGGCGAGGCTAGAAGGCGTAAGCAATTACTACAAGATCCAAACTACAAAATTTCTATCATAGCCAAACAGTTGGCAGCAAGTTTAAATCGTTCTCCCGTCCTAAAAATAGTTATTTTAGCATTTTTATCAGAAGCTTTAGTATACGAATTAGAGCCTAATTTGGTGTCTGAAATTTTGTTTGAAAAAGTTACTGAGTGGTTAGATAAGAATAGTAATATAGTCGAGTTAGCAGAACTACGATCAGGTTGTTTTATACCCACAGATGAACTCGTAGATAAGCTACTTGATATATTAATAATTATGTCTATGGGATCACCAAAGGCATCATCAGAAATAGGTATTGAGCCGAGATACGTGTAAAAACCTGCAAGATGGTCTGGAAATGCCTACTGTGTCTAGCTTTCAACAATTTTTCCCCCCATCCTTATAAGGTTTTCCACACAGAGGACAAAACTTATACCTCAACGACACCACCAACTCACCACAATTAGCACAACTAGACCGTAATTGCGTACCGCATAGATAACAAAACCTAGCCCGAACATTTCCCCACATTGAATCCACAACGCCACCAGGATTCCAACATTGGGGGCAAAACTTAATCGCTGCCATTACCAGAACCTCTTCTCCCCTGACAACAGCCTGCAAATACTCAACAGGCACAGACAAAGCCAAAGCAAGACCGCCAAGAGTTTTATGGCTAAGTTTCCTTGTCAATCCCCGTTCAATCTTCCCCACAGAGCGAGAATGAACACCAGCCGCATTCGCCACCTCAAACTGAGTTAAATTGAGTTCCTTTCTCATCCGCAAAACATAGTCGGACAGAGATTCTCCAGGTTTTGGAGTTTTAAAAGTATCCATAAAACACTGCCAATATTTCTCCCTAAAAGATATATAATTTAGGAATAAATAACCTTGCTAAAAACACACAAATTTCCGTGAAGCAAGCTGTCACATTAGCCACCGTTGCCGTCAAATTTTTAGAACGGACTGGACTAGCACCCAGTACCATTAAAACCTACGAACTAACCCTCTTAAACTTCCTAGCAGAATATGGAAGTTGGCTAATCGAAATAATCAGTAAGCAAACATTAATAGAGTATCTAGATAGCCTCTCACATTTAAAATACACAACCCACCATAAGCATCAAGCAATACTGCAAAGTCTATTTAACTTCGCCGTCCAACAAGAGTATATAAAAATCAACCCAATTCAGGGATTAAAACAGCGTCCCCCACAACGAGAAAAAGGCGAACATAAAAGCGATACTCTCATAAGATATCTAACACCAGACCAGCTAAATATCCTCTATACAGCAACCAAAGATGACTTGCGACTATCAGCAATAATTCATCTATTGCATCGCACAGGATGTAGAATAGGAGAGCTTTTAGCACTGAATTTATCAGACCTAGATATCAAAAATCAGAAATTTCAGGTATTGGGAAAAGGCAACAAACAAAGGTGGTGCTTTTATAGCAATGATGCCGCCCAATCACTAAATAAATATTTCCAACACACACGACATAAAAATATCAACGCATTGTTTACAGCACAACATCCAGTTACCCTCAAAGTCAGTAGAATTAGCTATCATACATTGCATGATTATTGGCGAGAAATTACCAATACCAATCCCGAATTAACCGGGGTACGCATTCATGATTTACGCCATACTTATGCTACAGAACGAGTAGGATTAATCAGCATAGAAGAATTACGTTCACTCATGGGACATGAAAGCATTCAAACCACATTACGCTACCAGAAAGTTACCTCCCAAAAAGCCGAATCAGCCGCCCGTCACGCCTTAAATATGCTGATTAATCCAGAACTACAAAGCTGAACTGAGTCACCATAACATTCATAATTATTGACAACTTTTTGAGCGAAAAAACAACATTTTTATCGGCATTGTCAATTTCTACCCAAAAGAATATAAAATACTCTTTGGTAGGGGAGTGAGGGATAAAACCATTTTGAGTAATCTTAGTATTATATAAGACTCGTATTTGATTTATAAACGGGTTTTCAGATTAAAGCCTTGTTGAAACAGTATATTTTCAAAATTTCCACTAGATTATTATATGTTTTAAATATTACTTGAATGACATCAATTGACCGTACCGCTTATCCCAAATTTAAACAATTTCCTGACCCCAAAGAACTGGCAGAACTTTACACTCCAACACCTACAGAAATCAAGTTTGTCAAGTCTAAAACCAAGAACCATGAAGGATTGCTACGGTTAATGGTGATGTTGAAATCCTTTCAACGTCTAGGATATTTCCCTCATCCTGAACAGATCCCAATTGCGGTAATTAAACATTTACGGTCGTGTTTAAAGTTACAAGACTCAGTAAAAGCAATACCCTCCGAACGCCAACGTCATACCTATAAAAATATTATTCGGGAGTATTTAGGAGTCAAACAATATGATAAAACAGGTCAAAGATTAATAGCCACATTAGTTGCAGAAGCAGCCCAAATTAAAGACCACCCTGCTGATTTAATCAATGTGGCAATTGAGGAATTAGTGAAAGAACGATACGAATTACCAGCATTTAGCACCCTTGACCGATTAATTCGCCACATTCGGTCAATGGTCAATAATCGGTTATTTACACTTTGTTCTCAAGGACTTTCAACTACCGAACAAATTTATTTAGACCAATTGCTCGTGGTGATAGACAAGGAGGAGGATAATGAAAATGCCACCCTGAATTTATTAAAATCGCCACCTAAAAGTGCCAAACTAAATGGGATGAAACTCCTGCAAAACAAGTTTGATATGCTCATGACTTTTGGAGATGCCAAGCGATTACTACAAAATATTACTCCTACCAAAGTTAGACATTTTGCTGCTTATGCTAGAACTTTAGATATCACAGAATTTCAAGATATTAATTTACCCAAACGGCGGACATTGCTATTATGTCTATTGTACGAAGCACAGGTAAAAACTCGTGATTATCTGGTTGAGATGTTTATTAAACGTATTTTGAAGATTCAAAATAATGCCAAACTGCGATTGCAGGAACTCCGGGATAAACATCTGACAGAAACATCAGAGTTGTTAGCAACATTGGGACAAGTATTACAAGCATCCAAACAAGCCAAGGAAACCAAGGATAATGCTGTATTTGGAGAACAGGTGCAGTCAATTTTGGATGAACATGGTGGGGCAGAATTGCTGATACAAAAATTAGATGAAATTGCGGCGTACAATACCAATAACTATTTACCATTAATGTGGCGGTTTTATGCTGCCAACCGCAAAGCACTGTTTAGTTTAGTGCGTTCTCTAGATATTCTCTCTACTTCTGCGGATGAATCAGTGATTGCAGCTTTGCAATTTGTGTTAGATCATGAACACAAACGTTCTAAATATTTGCCTTTTGATATCAATTTGGATTTTATTAGTAATAACTGGCGGGCGCTAGTCGTCGCCGAAATTGATGACACCGAGGTTTTGGTACGTCAGCAATTAGAAATTTGCATCTTTTACAATTTGGCGACTGAATTTAAAACGGGAGATGCCTGTGTTGTGGGGTCGGAAAGCTACGCGGATTTCCGCGAACAATTATTAAGTCCTGTTGAGTGTGAACCATTAATAAAAGATTACTGTAACTTAATTGGTTTTCCGGCTAATCCAACGGATTTTGTCGAACATTTACGCTTATGTTTAACACAAGTTGCTGAGAAAGTAGATAATATTTGTGCTGTTGATAAACAATTTACAATTAATAAGGAGGGCGACCCTGTATTAAAGAAACCACCATCATTTACTCAACCCCCAGAGGTGGATTTATTGGAGTCGAAAATCCGGGCGCTGATGCCGGAACGGAGTATTTTAGATATATTGTGCAATGTTGAGCATTGGTTAAATTGGACTAGACATTTTGGTTTGATGTCGGGAAGTGAAGCCAAAATATCTGACCCAGGGGAACGTTATATTTTTACTACTTTTGGTTACGGTTGCAATCTTGGACCTAATCAAATGGCTCGTCATTCGGGGGGTATGGTGACTGCCCATGAAATTTCTTATACTAACCGTCGTCATGTTAGTGCTGCCAAGATTGAAGCGGCAATTCGGGATGTTATTAATGCTTATAATCGGTTTACTTTACCTTCTTGTTGGGGGACAGGGAAAAAGGTGGCAGCGGATGGCAGTAAGTTTGAGATATACGAGAATAATTTACACAGTGAGTATCATATTCGTTACGGTGGTTATGGTGGTATTGCCTATCATCATGTCTCGGATAAATACATTGCTTTGTTTACTCACTTCATCACTTGTGGGGTTTGGGAAGCGGTTTATATTTTGGATGGGTTGTTGAAAAATCTTTCGGATATTCAGCCGGATACGTTGCACGCAGATACTCAAGGTCAGTCTGGACCTGTGTTTGCTATTTCCTATCTTCTGGGTATTAAGTTGATGCCACGTATCCGTAATTGGCAGGATCTTAGTTTTGTGCGTCCTGGTACGGATGTGAGCTATCAGCATATTGAGCCACTGTTTAAGGGTGTGGTGAATTGGAGTTTAATTCAGACTCATTGGTCTGACATGATGCGGGTGGTGCTGTCAATTAAGGCTGGGAAGGTGATGCCTTCGACGTTGTTACGTAAGTTGGGGAGCTACAGTCGCAAAAATCGTCTTTATCAAGCTTTTCAAGAGTTAGGTAAGGTGGTGCGGACTATGTTTCTGCTGGATTATATTTCTAATGTTACTTTGAGACGGGAAATTACGGCGGTAACAAATGTTGTGGAGATGTATAATGGTTTTCTGGATTGGGTATTTTTTGGTAAGCAAGGGATGATTACTGAGAATGATCCGATTGAGCAGGAAAAGCGGTTAAAGTATTTGGATTTGGTGGCCAGTGCGGTGATTTTGCAAAATACGGTGGATATGTCGTTGGCGATTCAAAAGTTGATGTCACAGGGTGAGGTGATTCCTATGCGATACCTTGCTGCTTTGAGTCCTTATATTACAAGACATATCAAAAGATACGGTGATTATGTGGTGAATTTACATAATATTCCTCAACCTTTGGAGTCGGCGATTAATCTTCCTCCAGAAATCTTTGAAATGTAGACACAGCAAGCGTTTCCAGACCATCTTGCAGGTTTTTACACGTATCTCGGCTCAATACCATTTATAGCTCCATTTTACTATGTCTATAATTTCGTTTTTTACTTTAATTGATTAGTCTAACTTATAATTGTTTCTTGAATATCTTCTTTCACTTATCTATTGACCTCTCCAGGTGGTGTGCATTCTTATTGCTTCTTATTGAGAATAGATTTTGATGACATTTTTGGTGATTTACTGTTTCTCAAATGCCTTTTTTCACTTTATCTGTTTGTTTTGATGCTCCCTTTGATTTTCATCTCCGTAATTTCCCTCTGTAACATTTTGGGGTGCGGAATGTGGGTTTTAATGCTACTTATTCTCATTAAGCATCTTAATTTTTGAATTGACTTTAGTTATTATGTACTACTTTAAGGGCTTTTTTGATCTGTGACAGTTTGGGGTGCGGAATGTGGGTTGAATATCTCCTTTCACTTATTCATTGACCTCTCCAGGTGGTGTGCATTCTTATTGCTTCTTATTGAGAATAGATTTTGATGACATTTTTGGTGATTTACTGTTTCTCAAATGCCTTTTTTCACTTTATCTGTTTGTTTTGATGCTCCCTTTGATTTTCATCTCCGTAATTTCCCTCTGTAACATTTTGGGGTGCGGAATGTGGGATCAAACCCACATTCCGCACCCCAAACTGTCACAGATCAAAAAAGCCCTTAAAGTAGTACATAATAACTAAAGTCAATTCAAAAATTAAGATGCTTAATAAGAATAAGTAGCATTAAAAGGGACGTGGTGTGATAAAGTGAAACTTGGTAACAAAAGAAAAAAATGAATTGATAACCAAATAAGAAATAATTGATGACAACAGAAGTATTAGAGGAAACTGTTGTGAAATTAAAACCTCAAGAAATAGAAATTGAGAACATAGACCATCTAGGGATAGTAGCAGGAATCATAGATTCAATCGGAATAGTAGAAATAATAAATGAATTAATAGGAGTCGAAAAAGACGAAAAAGTAAATGCAGGTCAAGTGGTAAAAGCCATGATAATAAACGGGTTAGGATTTGTCTCCAAACCGTTATATATGTTTCCCAAATATTTTGAAACAATCGCCTGTGAGCATTTAATAGGAGCAGGAGTAAAACCAGAATATCTCAACGACGATAAATTGGGGAGAGTCATGGATAAACTGTTTATAAAAGGCTTAGATACAATCTTTTTTATCATAGCCTTAAAAGCTGCTCAAAAATTTGGAGTATCACTATTAACATCACATCTAGACTCATCATCAATGCACGTGCATGGGCAGTATAACACTAGCTTACCATTCGTAATATTTGAGAGTCAAAAAGTAGGAAATAACCAAGAATTAGAAGAATTAGCAGTAAAATCACCAAAAGAAATAACCATCACCTACGGTTATTCTCGTGACCATCGTCCAGACTTAAAACAGTTTATCATAGAAATGATATGTTCAGGAGATGGAGACATCCCAATATTTTTAAAACTAGCATCGGGAAACCAAGCTGACTCATCATGTTTTGGTAAAATAGCAGTAGAATATCACAAACAATTAGAAGTTAATAGTCTCATAGTAGCTGACTGCGCCTTATATACAGAATCAAACCTGAAAATGATGTCAGATTTACAGTGGTTATGTCGAGTACCATTAAGCATAAAAGCAGCAAAAACATTAATATCAACATTAGCAGAATCAGAATTTATTGATAGTACAATACCAGGATATAAATTAGCATCAAAAATCCAAAATTATGCAGGGATAGAACAAAGATGGTTAGTAGTGCAAAGTCAAGAAAGAAAAGAATCAGACCTGCATAAGCTCACACAAAAAATTACCAAAGCAGAATCAAAAGCTGTGCAAGATTTGAAAAAGTTATCACAAGAGAGATTTGCATGTGTTGCAGATGCTATCAAGGCATTATCAAAATTATCAAAACAATTCAAATATCATCAAATTCACGAAAGTACGGTGACTCAAGTAAAATCTAATAAAAAAGATACTTCAGGAGAAATATCTTACCAAATATCAGCTACAGTCTCCCAGGATGAAAGTAAAATTAATACAGAATTGCTGAGTGCGGGACGTTTTATTATTGCGACAAATGTTTTAGATTCACAGGAACTAAGCAATGATTCTATGCTCAGGGAATATAAAGCCCAGCAGTCATGTGAGAGGGGGTTTGGTTTTCTCAAAGACCCATTATTTTTTGCCGACAGTATTTTCCTCAAAAGTCCTGAGAGAATAGAGTCTTTGGGAATGATTATGGGTTTATGTCTACTGGTTTATACTTTGGCTCAACGTCATATTAGAAATGCTCTTTTGGAGTCTAAATCAACAATTAAAAATCAATTAGGCAAAGCAACTAATCGTCCTACTTTACGCTGGATTTTTCAATGCTTTCAGTGTATTCATTTGGTTACACTCAATCAGGAGAAACATATTTCTAATTGGAATAAGGACAGAGATTTTATCTTGAGTCTTTTACCAGATGATTGTTTACGTTACTATCAATTAGTCAGCTAATTATCATCTCTATCAATTTAATTTCTCTTGTAAAGATGAGCTAATCTCTTTGATTTATAGCTCCATTTTACTATGTCTATAATTTCGTTTTTTACTTTAATTGATTAGTCTAACTTATAATTGTTTCTTGAATATCTTCTTTCACTTATCTATTGACCTCTCCAGGTGGTGTGCATTCTTATTGCTTCTTATTGAGAATAGATTTTGATGACATTTTTGGTGATTTACTGTTTCTCAAATGCCTTTTTTCACTTTATCTGTTTGTTTTGATGCTCCCTTTGATTTTCATCTCCGTAATTTCCCTCTGTAACATTTTGGGGTGCGGAATGTGGGATCAAACTGCACCCTCTAGATACCTGCTTAATAACCTCATAGCATTGTCAATAAGCACCATCTTTTTTCAGAGGGTCTAGCACCTGAAACCCTTTGCCTATCTTGCTTTCACTTTGCTTGTTGCCCCCTCAAGTCAATGATATTGTCAAACGCCACAGACAGTCAGAGCAGAAATCAGAATTGGAGAAGTAATTTTGAAAAGCTTATCCAGTAATCGTTTCAGCCTTAGCGTAACTTTCTGTACCGTTGCTCATTTCACCCCGTTATTAGACATTAGTAATCCTCAAACATACAGGTAACAAGCAAACAGGCTTAACCTAAACCAAGCGTTTTTTCCTTAAACTTTTTGGTGTCATTAATACCAGTTCCAGCATTAACTAGATCAATGCCGTCGCCGTAGTAAATAAAATCATCGCCTGAACCAGTGGTGATCCTGTCATTACCAGAGCCAGTGGTAACTTCATTATTACCGTTGCCAGCATTAATAGTGTTATCACCATCCCCGCCATCAATAGTATCATTACCAGCCCCGGCAATGATGTTATCACGTCCACTACCAGCAGTAATTGTGTTGTTACCTTCACCTGCTCTGATGATATTATTACCTTCACCTGCTCTGATAATATCATTACCGGCCCCGGCAATAATATAATCAATACCATCGCCACCAGTAATATCATTATCTCCATCACCGGCATTAATAAAGTTGTAGCCATCTCCAGCCACAATCACATCATTACCAGTGCCAGAGGTGATTCTGTCATCACCAGTACCAGTGGTAATATCATTATCTCCATTGCCGGCATAAATGTAGTTTTTGCCATCTCCAGCTACAATCACATCATTACCAGTACCAGAGGTAATGTTATCATTACCTGCACCAGTGGTAATTTTATTGAGCCCATCACCGGCATTAATAAAGTTGTCACCATCTCCAGCATTGATGATGTCATCACCTGAGCCTGTGGTGATGGTATCTTTGCCACTACCAGTTGTAACTGTATTATTTCCTGTGCCAGCATTGATGAAATTATTACCATCTCCGCCATCAATGATGTCATCACCAGTGCCAGTGTGAATAGTATCTTTTCCTGTACCACCAGTAATTTGATTGAGTCCATCACCGGCATTAATAATATTGTCGCCATCTCCAGCATTGATGATGTCATCACCTGTGCTGCTTGTAATGTTGTCATCACCACTACCAGTCGTAACTGTATTATTTCCTGTGCCAGCATTGATGAAATTATTACCATCTCCGCCATCAATGATGTCATCACCTGCACCACTGGTGATGTTGTCATTACCACTACCAGTTGTAACTGTATTGTTACCTTCACCTGCTCTAATGACATTATCGCCTTCTCCACCGTAAATGGTGTCATTCCCAGATCCACTGGTAATGGTGTCTTTATTGCTGCCACCGTAAATTGTGTTATTACCTTCGCCGGCATTAATGACGTTAATCCCTTCACCACCGTAAATTACGTCATCACCTGCACCTGTGTTGATATTATCATTGCCTTCGCCACCGTAAATGGTGTCATTACCATTGCCAGTAATCGTAATGATATCAATGCCATTTCCTCCATCCATCATGGTGTTACCACCTGTGGAGTGCATGAAATCGTTGCCGTCTCCACCATATATACTGTCGTCAGCATCTAAACCGTATAGTTTGTCATCTCCTCCTAGTCCTGAGAGAATATTCGCTCCATTATCTCCTCTAAGGATGTCATTATATTCCGAACCTTCTAGGTTTTCCACAGAGGTGAAGCGATCGCCTAAAGCATCCCCCTCTGTGCCATTACCATTACCCAAGTCAGCAGCTACCCTAGTCGTTGAAGTATAGTAAGAAACCGTATCAATACCTTCTCCACCATCTATTTGGTCGGTAATGATATTACCTACACCCAGACCACCTACGAGGAAGTCATCGCCACTGTCACCGTAGAGTTGATCGTTATCATCTTCACCATAGAGTTCATCGTTGCCATCGCCACCAGAGATAATGTCCTGACCACTGCCACCATAAATCCGGTTAGCAACTGCATCACCACTCAAGGTATCGTCAAAGGCAGTACCAATTAAGTCTTCAATACTGGTGAGGCTGTCGGTATCGCCAAAGCCATCGGTGGCGGTTGGGGCGCTGAGGTCAACGATAACCGCATTGGGGTCACGGCGGTAGCTGAGGGCATCTCGTCCTTCGTTCCCTTCTAAACTGTCATTGCCAACGCTACTGATGAAGACATCGTTGCCTTTCAGCCCAAAGAGTTTGTTATCACCATCATCGCCGATTAAGACATCAGCATAATCTGAACCGATGGCATTTTCTAAATCAATTAAGATATCAACACCACCAAAACCATCTTGTCCTTCCCCTGCATTAATAGCAAATGTGGGTTCAAGATCACTCTCGACAAATTGGTGATGGAGGAAGACGCTTTTATGAAGGAAACCTCCTAGATTTGCAAAATCTTGATTCCTATCAAGATTAACTACCACATTATCAGGAGAATTATCGTAGGTAACAGTGTCTGTGCCGCTTTCTCCATCTATAATATCGTCTCCAGCATCACCACGCAGGGTATCATCCCCTTGACCAGCGAGAATAATATCATCCCCCTCATTACCTGAAATATTATCTGCACCGCCACCATTAGTGTTTTCAGTATCAATGGAGGTGAATATGAATGGATTAATTGCCTGATTTAGTGGCAGTAAAGTAGCATCAATCTCACCTTCAATCCTGCCATTATCACCAAATATGAGGTCATTATCTTTACCTCCAAAAACTGTATCATCACCTGTTCCCGCAATCACAATATCATTACCTGAACCTGCTGTGATCACATCGTTTCCACCTATTGTTGGTTCAATTGATTTAATTAATATAATTGAAGATGTATCATCATCATTGACAACATAATGAACTAAACCATTATCACCAATCACTATGTCATTATTTCCATTGCTGTTTATTGTGTCATTACCTGTACCACCTATGACTACATCATCTCCATCTCCTGTAGTTATTTGGTCATCGCCACCATATTCAGGATCTGTGCTTTCGATGGATGTTAATATGCCATCGGTAAATTGAGCTTTTCCGTTATCTCCAAGGATAATATCGGCTTCACTACCAGAGGTGATGGTATCTGCTCCACTTCCGCCGATAAGTACGTTGAATCCATCTCCTGCTGTGATAATATCATCGCCACCACTTTCAGGGGCAATAGATACTACGGTTTGGAGATTGCCATTGATATCGAAACTTGCTGTACCTTCATCACCAAAGATAATGTCGGGTTTGGCATCGCCACCAGCGGTAATGGTGTCTTGATTTGCTCCACCAAAGATGATATCTCCACCTTCTCCACCTTCAATTCTATCCATGCCACCTTCGCTAAAATCACTGGTGATAACACTGATAGGCGTACCGCTTTCTTGGAAGGTAATAGCACCGTTATCTCCTAAGATGATGTCGTTTCCATTATCCCCAGTAGATAAGACTTGATCTGCTCCACTGCCAGCGATGATTATATCATCGCCATCTCCGGCGGTGATTTTGTCATTGTCGCCATACTCAGGATCTGTGCTTTCGATGGATGTTAATATGCCATCGGTAAATTTAGCTTTTCCGTTATCTCCAAGGATAATATCAGCTTCACTACCGGCGGTGATGGTATCTGCTCCACTTCCACCTACAAGTACGTTGGGTCTATCTCCTGCTGTAATAATATCATCGCCACCACTTTCCGGTGAACTGGTTTCGATCGCAATTAATTCACCATCAAGATTAAAGTTAGCTGTGCCATGATCTCCAATGATAATATCTGATTCCTCATCATCCCCTGTTTTGAGAATGTCACCACCGACACCTCCAAGGATGATGTCTTTCCCTGTACCTGCTGCAATGTAATCACGTTCTCCATCCTGAGAATCTATGGATTGGACTTGACGTAGGACGCGATCGCCATTAATGACTGCAAATATGGCAAAACCATCATCGCCAAGCATGACATCATCACCATTATCATTGCCTATGGTTTCCCCTGTGGTGCGATCTATGTCAATATAATCAATTCCTGCACCCCCTAGAATGACATCATTACCATCTCCAGCCTGAATGTCATCGTTGCCTCCTCCGCCATTGGTGGCAGTAATAACTTCTAGTAAAATTCCCGCTTCGTTAAAGGTGGCAGAACCGCGATCGCCTACAACTATATCATTTCCTGTTCCTGCATCTATCGAGTCTCCCCCTAGATTACCGATGATCAGATCATCTTCCTCATTACCAAAGAGAGTATCGTTCAAATCACTACCATAGATAGAATCTTTGCCTTCTTGACCATGTATTGTCACTGCAATAGGTGATTGAGAGGCATCTATAACATCATTATCTAATTCTCCGTAAATTGTTAGAGATGCTAAAGGATTGACACCGAAGGATTTGATTCTTATGTCATCATCACCGGAACGAGCATACAGCTTTGTATGATCCTCTCCATGTAAAGCATTAATGGTAATGTTATCAGCCCCAGAACTTGTAATGATATCTAAGCCATTGCTAAAATTGCCATTAGTCGCTACATAGTTGATGTTGCCCACTGCCATGCCAGTTAGTTGCACATAATTACCATTGTATTGTTGAACAATGGTATCTCCAGTTAAATCAACTTCATCACTAATAAGTAACTGATTATCACCAGTGCCAGCATCTATATAGAGATTACCGTTTATATCTTCTAAATCCCCCGATAAAGATTGTATGTCAATGGCTGGGGATAGATCCGTCACATTGGCTGTAGAGGAAACATAAATGCGATCACTACCAGAACTAAGATTAATATGGGTTTCCGGGGTAGTGGATTGAATGTTGAAGATATCATCTCCTGCACCCAGGTCTATATTAACTTGGTCTAAATTGACGAAATTAACCGTGCTTTCTAAGTTTAAGCCTGACAAAGCTTCCACTGGACGCAATTTTTGTACAGGGTCTTTTCCTCCATGTAAAACAGGTTCATTACCTTGATAAGTTAAAGTATTTCCATTTGCTTCAGTTAATGGTAATCCGTTTTCTCCTAAGATAATTTCTCCTGCTTTATGGAAAACAGGTTCGCCAGTTATGGGATCAATAACTGGAGTTCCAGGTGTGTGATAAACAATCTTTCCTTCAGTGTCCAACTGATTGACCAATTCTAATGCTGGTGCTAAAGTTCCAACTTGATTTCTGTTATCACCAAAGTGCTGAATATTTAAGACATCATTACCAGCAATATATTCGGTAATTAACTCTTTCTGAGCGAAATTAAGAGGAACAACTCTGGTTACTACTTGTTCTACAATGGCTGGAGGATCTAAGGGTTCTCCTGTTAATGGATCAACAGTGAGAGTAATTTCTTCTTTAACAACTTCACCTGTTATTGGATCAACTTGTGCCACCTTGACTTTAGCGATTCCTGCTTCCACAAATACTAAATCTGAAGTAGTAACTATCGCATTATCAATAGGAACAGGGATAGATTGCTCTCGGCGATGTTCATCACCATTAAAGGTTAATTTATCGTTAATGTCAGCGAGGCTATAGTTATCGTTAGAAACATTAACCGTGTCATCTCCGGCTCCTCCTAAGATACGAGTTTCACCAGAAAGTTTTTTCACATCAACTTGATCGTTACCTTCACCTAAAACTAAGGATGTTATTCCTTGATGAGTATCTTCGATAGTGAAGGTATCACTGAGTGTACCTAAACGAATTTCAATATCTTCAAAGTTTTCATAGGTAACTCCATTAATTCCTAAATTTAATCCTTTGAGTTTGCCAAGAATATTGTTATTATCATTGGGGTCAATTTCAGAAGTTAAAAATCCAGGTGTTGCTGCTCCTAACTCGTTATGAACAACCACATTATCATAGAAGGATTTGCCAAGACTATCTACAGATTCTCCACCGTCAATAATTAAATTGCCTTTAATATCATGGAGTGTGAACACTGCATCTAATTTGAAAGCAAAGGCTGGTTCATCATAAACAATAGGTGCAGGAGCAATGGTTTTCCGTATTGTTTTGGTTACAGTTTTAGTTAGAGTTTGGGCTGGAGGATCAAAAGTTACTTCTGCGTAGAGACGAATAGAAGCTAAACGAATCTTAAAGAAGCCTAAATTAAGGACTATATCTTGTTTGACGATATTAGTGTTGATAATAGAACCGCCATACTGTGCTTCCAAGGCACTTTCATTATTTAAAGCAGCTAAAGAAACAATTTGGGTAAATGGATCAGGATCAACAGTGTAATCTATTGTTTCAGTAATTAACTCTTCAATAGTAGTACCAGGAGATTGAACAGTAGTTGAGGGAGGATCAAAGATTAATATAGGATGATCTCCTCCTAGATGAACGGTATCATTACCAGACCCACCGCGAACAATGGTTTCAATATTTTCTTTGGTGGACAGGATATAGATTTGGTCATCTCCACCTCCACCGTTAATTTCTATTCGTTCAACATCAGCATCAAAGGTGACAATGCGACCCGCACCTGCAACAAAAGTATCAGTAATAACTAGGACATCTCCAATGGGAGTTCCGTTTATGACAATGGTATCAAAACCATCACCACCACTAATTTCAACAGGAGCATTTTGTAGGTAGGAATAGCGGTCTGAACCCCGACCACCTGTAATTATTGCTTGGTTGAGAGGGTCTGCTGTTCCATTGTCGTTTTCATCCCTGAGTACCAGGAAAGTATTGATGAAGAAGGTATCATCATCATTGTCGCCATTGAGGAAAAGTTTAGCAGAGTTATGATTGACTTCAAAGTTATCATTCCCATCTCCACCGTTGATAGTTAATGGTGCAGAGTTACCTCTGGTCATGTTTTCTGTGTCTGCAATAGGAACTCCATTTGGATATTCAGGAGTGAGGTTATCGGTGTCGAGAATAGTAGGAACAGTGCCGATAATAATATTATCGTTACCTATTCCCATATTGATTTCGGTAATAACTGCTGTGTCATCAACTAAAATTTCATCTTTTCCACCTAAACTATTGACTTGAAGGAAGTCCTGTTGACGATAATTAACTTGTTCCCTTGTACTAGAAATACTACCAATATAGACAACACCAGCAGTGATATCGGTGGTTTTATTTCCACCATCAAGGATGATGCGATCGCTGTTTTCTGTAGTGTTAATAATTAGTTGGTTATTACCGCCAGAATTTGTATTACCAGAATCTTCAATTTCTACAAATATTCCGGTATTTAATCCCAAGTTGAGAGTCACAATGTCATCATCTAAACCACCATCCCAGGTGACAATGGCATTCTCCCCAGCATTATCTCCATTGCCGTCAAAGAGGGTAAATTCATCGCTACCAGATCCAGCTAATAGATTCAGTAATCCTTGGACTGTTTCTACTTTGATATCTTCATTACCACCATTACCATAAATATTGGTGGTTGCATCAGCAGTACCATTCACGGTGAAGGTATCACTACCACTACCTAATTTGATGTTAATGGTTTCAAATTTGGTATAGCCAATACTACCCAGCATTCCCAGGTTGCTTAAGGAAGTCTCAGATAAATAACCAACTCGGCCAATGGTATCTCCAGAATTATAAATATTCAGTACATCGCTAAACTCTGTATCCAAATCAGCGAATAAACCTAGATTTGCCTGAATACCTTGAATTGTTTGATTATTGTCTCCAACATTAATAGTGTCAGATCCATCATTAAGGTTAATATTGGTTTTTCCAGAAATGGTTTTGACGTTAACAGTATCATCCCCAAAGTTAGTAAAGATATTAGTGGTGGAATTGGATGATGTGCTGTCAATATTGAAGGTATCATTACCCTGACCTAAACTAATATTGAAGGCTTCCACGGTGTTGTAAACAATACTGCCACCCATTCCTAAACCAGTTAACGTTTGGTTAGTTAAAGTACCTAACTCATTATCTAAATCGAGGAAGTCCACCACATTGAGGATATCATTCACTCCATTACCGTTAATGGTGAGGGTTGCGTTGATATCTTCTAAGAGAAGCTCATCGTTATAGACATCAATGATATCGCTACCACTACCAGTGTTAATGGTGGTATTACCTGCTATTGCTTTAACAATAACATTATCTTTGCCATCGCTGGGATTATTACCTGTGTTAAGAGTTACTGTGCCATCAATAGTATTTGCAATGGTAAAATTACCCGTCCCACTACCTAAAGTGATATTAATATCATCCAAATTATTAAAGCTAACTTTGTCTTCGGCAGCTAAACCTAAACCCACCAAGTCAACATCAGTAAGAGTGCCAATATCTCCACTGCTATTATTACTATTGTTGATAATTAGGCGATCATTTGCACCTGCACCAACAGAAACAGTATCAACATCAATTACTGTTACATCTAAATCCTCAACTGACCTTGTATCATATACGCCAATTTTAACTTGAATGGTTTGGATACCAGGTTCTTGAGTGAGTGAGTTAATCTTATTACCATTCTTGTCTAATTGTGTTCCATGCTGGGCAGTAGTTTGACCATCTTTGTACTGAATTTCCCCATTGACGGTAACTATATTATTATTTTCATCCCGTCGCTCGTTACCTAGTCCGTCAAAGACTGCTGCATTGCTGTAGAAGTATTCACTATTGGTAATTGAGATAGATGATGGAGTAATTCCTCGTTCTTTTTGGGCTTGGGTGCGAACGGTTTCAAAGTAACTGCTCAATTCTGACTGTTTAAAGTCGATAGCTTTGGTTTTTACCTGTCCATTATTTTCAATTTTAGCTACATCTAGTAATTTACCGTTACCTGTAGAGGTTTCATATCGGTGGCTATCTGCTTGGAAATCAATGCTACCGTTAATGTCAGCAAGGGTATGGCTATTATCTCCTACAGTAACTACATCACTACCAGCACCACCCAGAATGTTGACATCACCATCAGTAGCTATGATATTTACGATATCATCTCCACCGCCAAGGACAACATCTGTCGTGCCATCTATTGTTCCTTCTACAGTCAGGGTATCTACTCCACTTGATAGCCGCAGATCCATGTTTTCAATGTTCTGGATTTCTACGCCATAGATATCCTGACTCACATTTTGTGCTTGACCAAAGCCTCGAAGGGTGGTGCGAGAATCAATGATAATATCATCGCTGGTCAGTCCATTATCTCCATAAACAGTATTGGTGACAGCTTCACGATCAACATGACTATTGGTAGTAATAACTTCAATAGTTTGGATATCTGCCTGATTAGTACGTTGAACATTAAGAATGGTATCACCACTATCTACCCGAATAGTTGCAGTGAATAGAGCATTAGCTAAAATTTGATTGCGGAAATTAGCTGCGATCGCTGCAATGTCTTCAGTACCGGCACTATTGTAGGTAAAGGTAACTCCATCAACCTTAATTGTCCAGACATCACCATTCTGAATATCTCCTTCCAGGATAATGTCGTAACCAGAAAGTTCATCATTAGCTTCGGTAGATCCTGCTTTAAATAAAGCTCGTCCCTGAATATCCTTACGTTGGATATCATAGAGAGTTCCCAAATGACCTTCTTTAACGGTGCCGTTTTCATTGTGTACCACCAATTTATCTTGGTTGGTTTGATTGTTCCTATCTACTGAGTTACCACCATCTATGGTTAGTTTGCCTGCAAATTGGTTGAGATCATCGCCACGCTCAAGCTTGACCCAATAGGGATTAGGATCTACCCATTGGGGAGTAGGAGTATTCGCAATGTATTTTTTATAGCGATAATCTGCATAGGCGATGTAGTTGAATTTAGGTAGAGTGTATTCAACACTAGTACCTATTTTAGCTTTCTTATGGTCGTTCCATGCCCTGCTATCCCATTCTAGGAAAGTATGATTTAGGCTAGTAACATTAATATTGTTGATTACACTATTCTGGGCAGAATCACCACCTACAAAGTAGGTGTAATCTATTTCATCATCCTTAGGATCATAGTAACCAGGTACATCATTTATGGACTGAATATGTCTTACCTCATTACCCTCAAAGTAATTCAAAGTGAGATTTTCATAAGGAGATAGCACATCCCGTTTGATGGTGTAATTAGTATATGGGTTGGAATAGCTATACCAGGCAGTATTACCCTCTATCCTGGGTTCATAAAGATCAACCCAGGTATTGAAGTTTAATGGACCCCGGTTAGTGGTGGGTTGGCTATAAAGTCGGTATATTTTAGTTAAATCTTGAGTTAATACTGGATCAGGCTCAAACAGATATTCTGGAGGATCAAGGAAGATAGCCGGATGTTCACCACCCATGTGAATTTCATCATCCCCAGAACCACCCCGAATAATAGTTTCTAGCCCCGCAGCCGTACTCATCACATATATCTGATCATTTCCCCCCGCCCCATTCAACTCCAGTCGTTCAATACCTTCAAAGGTGACGTAACGACCAGCGCCAGCGAGGAAGTTTTTAGTAACAACAAAGATATCTCCTATGGCTGTACCGTTAATTACTAGGGTATCTGTACCAGGACCACCATCAATAATGACATTAGCATTTTGGAGATATTCAAAAGCATCACTGATATCTTGCTCCTCATCCACTTCTAGTGCATAGGAATTAACCCCTTCACCACCATCAATACCTAGAGTTTCTTGCTCATCAAGATCATCAGTTTTTTCAATGAGGAAGGTGTTAAGTACAAAGTAATCATCTCCTGTTTCACCATATAGCCAAAGAACAGCTTGGTTATGGTTTACCTCGAAGTAATCTCCACCGCTACCACCATAAATAGTGGTCACTGTAGATACTCCAGGGGTGAGAGTGTCTAAATTCACTACTGGAATAGAAGCATCAATCTTACTAAGTTTTTCTTCAACTGTACCTACCTGAACACTATCTGCTCCAGAACCGAGATCAATGAAGGTGCGAACTCTGTTGTCATCTAGGCGTAGCGTATCTTTTCCGGCGAGGGTATTAAGGTATAAAGCCTCCATCGAGGAGTCATAATAAATGGTGTCAGTGCTATTACCAATGGCTTGAATCCTTGCATCTTCATTGGAGGTTTTAGGATTAACTACATCCAAGACAAAATTATCAGCATTGACTGAACCATTAACAATCAGGTGATCTAACCCTTCATCACCCCCGCTATCTCTGATAGTGATATCAGATCCAGTGCTACCACTACCGTCCATATAGATTACATAGGCTTCTGGGTCGGTATCATTACCAATGCTACTAACATTATCGAGGAAGGCTTTACCACTCCAATTATTGACTCCAAGAATATTACTTCCTACTTTAATGCTGCCATCATCATCCCCAACAATAAGAGTATTTTGGTTAACTCCTCCGCTAATCTCTGCATTTTCAAAGATAGCCTGTAAAGATTCTACTTCAGCACCAACTTTATATTCTCCATAAGGATTGTTAGAATTATCTGCTAGATCCCCAACTACTAAGTAATTGTCGAATAGCGAAATATCTCGGAAACCTGACTCATTACGAGTTTCAATCAGGGTGTCATTACCGCTTATATCGGTAAATAAATCTACACCAGCACCTCCAGTAACGGTATCATCACCAGCACCAGAGTCAATATTATCAATGTAGCGAGAACCGATGACGCGATCATCACCTGCGCCAGTAACAATGTTTAGCTGTTTGAGGAGATCAATTTCAACTAAATGTGCATCTACAATATCTGCATTATCTCCAGTATTAATAGTTAATTGATCTTGACCCTGACGAGAATTAATGAGGGTTATATTAATACCGTCCTGTTGGTCAATTTCAATGATATCTGTCTTTAGGGTCTCGTCAGACTTAGTTTCTAGATTAAATTCATCCGTTCCTGCACTACCGTAAACATAAAGATGATCCGCAGAAATATCTAAATCGTAAACAGGAGTGATAAATACATCTGTTTTTCCTTCTATTGGTTTGGTAATCTTTTCTCCTAAGTTGTCAGGATCATCTACTACCTCATATTGTTGGGATTCTACTCGTTGAGATTGTTGTATTTGACGAGTTTGAACTGCTTTGAGTTCACTGATTCCAGTGAAGGTAACTACATTAGTAATTCCTCCTTCTACATCCTGTACAGAATAATCAACACCACCAATAGTAACAGTGGTTAAAGTGGGGTCTCCATTATCTTCATAGAGATAGTTAAGATTAGATTCATTTAGATCCTCAAACTTGGTGACATCCACTCGGTAGAAGTCTTCGATAACACCTTCGTTCTCTCCCAGGGATGCAGAAGCATCAAATACCTGATTAACTGTTTTCAACTCAAAGGTGTTTGTGACTGAGTTGCGGGTTTCCATCGCTACCACATCACCGGAACTAAGATCCCCATCAGGTAGTCCACCTTGAATATCCTGAACTTTTACTGTCACCCCATCCACAATTTTATCCACCAGGCTAGGACTACCATCATCATTAAATAAATGGGTGGGACTACCTAAAGCATACTGATAGAATGATTGGCTTGTTTGTTGATTGGGTTCAAAGTCATCGGTAGTGGAGAATATAGTTTGATTACGAACTTCATCTGGATCTGGATTAGTGGTATTTGTTGGTGCATCAAGGATAGGAGTAACTAGCTGGATATCTTTTCTTGCTTGGGTTGTCAAGGGAGTAGTATCAAGAACTTCCCTGTTACCCATATCCACATCTATATCTTGAATGGTAGTACCACTGAGATCGTAAATACTGACTACATCTGAGCCTTCTCCAGCTACCAGGTTAATACTCTCTATGCTCTTGAGAAGATAAGTGCTACTAGCTGAGATGACATCTACTTTAACATCACTACCCTGGGCAGTCATATTAATTGCATCATTTACAACCCCTTCGGATATGTAACTAAAGGTGTCGGTATCTAACCCTCCATCAATAAAGTTATCATTGCCGTCTCCGGTAGTCCATTCAATGGTGTCATTACCTGCACCACCTTCAATGCTGTCGCTACCTGCACCACCTATCAAGTAATCTCGACCTGCACCACCTTTGATTGTATCTGCACCTAACTCACCTTCAATTAAGTCGTTGTCATCCCCACCTTCAATGCTGTCATTACCAGCACCACCTCGAATTAGGTCATCCCCTGCGCCACCTTTGATAGTATCGGCAGCATCACTACCTTGAATAATATCATCTCCACTACCACCATCAATGGTTCTGGTTTTATCAGCGAAGGTGCTGCTAATGGAAATATTATCTGCTTCTGCGCCCCCCTCTATTCCTACATTGGCATTAGCAAAACCACCAAGGGAAATGTTATCTTTGCCAGATCCGCCTTGAACTACGATGGTGTTGGCGATTACGTCGGCGGTATCACCAATCATAATCCAATCATTACCACTGCCACCATCTACAGTAATGTTGTTGCTCTTAACCCCATCAATAATGATGTTGTCATCACCACCACTACCATTAATGTTAATGTCAATTGATTTATCGCCGAGATTAGTAATCTTATAAATATCATTAGCATTAGAGCCTACCGCATAAATGCTATTAACCTCGTTGAGTGAGAAATATTCCTTCGTTCCATTGGCTCGAACTTCAATGGTCTCTCCCGCAGCCCAAATCACACTATCTTGACTGTTTTTAATGTCACTAGTTAGTAAGGAAACTTCATAATTAAGAGCTTGATTACTAGGTTGGCTACTTTGTCCTTCAGGTACGTAGCTTAGCACTAGCTGATCATTTTGTAAATAAGCAATATCTGGAATTGCTGGCGGTGGACAACTATGGTTAAAGGAGGCCAGAACTACATCAACAAAACGCTCTCTGGCCTCAAAAAGCGTAATATTTATACCAAAGAATCTGATTCCTACCCAGAAAAATGCTTCCAGGAAGGCACTAATTTCTCCACTAACATCAAACAGACACAGAGGGTCTTGTTCAATCCGGGCTTTAATTTCATCAATACGGAATTTACCATCGGTTTGACCTTGAGAGTCTGGAATATCATTGAGATTAAAGTTAACATTAGCCTCTATACCACCGTTGACACCAGCTTCTATTAGACCACCAATACCTATGGAAGCACCTGCAAATATACCAGCCGTAAACTCTAATTCTTTTTTGTCTTCAGCATCAGCTATACCACCTACAGTATCTTCAACATAAAAACCTTCTAAGATGCGATCTATCTCACTGAGTTTAAATTCCTCTTCAACTGCCCAAGCTCTAATACCGCTGGTATCAAAACCAAAGCTAAAGTCAGTTTTTGCGGTAATCTTACCACCAATGACAGCGTTTAATCCAGGGAAAACAGGGAAAGATTGACTATATCTAAAGTCTAATACCAAGTCTGGCATATCGTAGCGGAAGATTGTCGCATCTTTCCCCATCATTACCCCTAGCAGGGAGGCGGGGTTAGTCAATATAGGTAACTCAATAGAGCCTTTGGTTGTTCCTATTTGTTTCACCACACCAGAAGACTTTGTACCAGAAGTTGCTTGCTTATTATCTGGTGCTTGTTTACCTGCTACATCTTCTTCCGTGATTTTATAATTAGAATCTTGAAGTAATGTATTGCCTAAAGTAAAGTCGCCAAAATCTATTGTTATACTGTCCCCTTGGGCATCATCTACCAATTTGATAAATTCTCCAAAGGTTTGAATGGCTTTAATTGATTTTTCTACAGCACTAAATTGTGTAGGAGTAAGCATTAAACGCCCCCAGTCAAGGAGACTAATTTTGGCAATGCCTAAGTCAATGGGAGTCGTAATGAAGTCAAGAATACCAACTACTGGATCTATGAAGGGGGCAATGGTGTTGGCAATTGGGCCAACAATGTTAGTGAGGAGTTTGCCTAAATCTAGTTTTACGTCTTCAAATACTACAATCGGAGAACCACCAAAGGTAGTGTTGGAATTAGTATCGGTGCTGGCGTTGGCAAATACTTGGTCGTAGCGGAGGATGGTACTAATTTCTGGTAAAGCTGCACTATCTGGTACATTTACTTTTAAAGCTAAATCTATATCTGCCTCTGCTATAAGTGTTCCTACTAAGGTTTCTCGAATATTCCTCAGAGCAGTATCAAATTCACCAAAGGTAAGTTTGCCATCATCATTGTTGGGGTCGCGTAGGTCTATGCCTAACTTCCCGTAGAAGCCACTGTTACGGTTGTCATTGTCTAACGCCGAACCCGCATCTATTTCATCCACACTTACCTCAAGGAATCCGAGAATAGCAGATGCGCCAAAGTCATCGGACAGTGTTGCCTCTAAGCGAATTGCTAGTTCTTCTCCTGTGTCTAAAGCTCCCGTGGTGTCTACATAGAATCCATTTGTGGTGTTAAACCCAAACCCTAATTCAAAGTCAAATAATAGATCAATATTAATAGTTGAGCCTTCATCTATCTTTAGTCCCAAGCCGGGAACAGAGGCATCAAAGTTAATGGGGAGATCAAAGCTACCCAGGATACCGCTTATAGGGAGATTAAATTGGATGGAGTCATTATTCAGAAATAGTGGTATGTCCAGAGCGGTAATTTTCTGATCATCATTAATATCAGTTAGGGTCAGGTATTCACCCAATTTACTACCAAAGATTGCATCCTGAATAATTTCAATGGTAGTTTTACTGTCCTGCTTAATAGCTGCTTTATCACCATAGGTTTTGAAGGTAATTTCCCAGGGACTAGTTCCATTGCCAGTGACGCTAATATCTCCTACTCCATTAATACCCTCAAGAGCAGCTTCAATGTCAGCAGCACTGGCATTATGAACAATTAAATCTGTAGATATACCATTAAAGGATAGTTGGAATGAACCCGCTACTTGATTAGTAAATATTTTTTGTACTTCGTAAACAGATTCTGTGCCTTCGGTAATGGTTTCAATGGTTAATTTGGGAGATTGTAGCTGACGACGGAAATTAGAAGGAGCAGCTTCTGTACCTAATAAATCTTTCTTAATCTCCTGGAAGAAGGTGATATTTTCGCCTAATTTGTCACCAATAAGTGGAATAGGAACATTAGCAGCAGCTTTTACCCCTGCATCAAAGGTATCAAACATCCCCTCTAGAGCAAGGATAATATTATCTGGATCATTGAGGAAGGTAAACAGTTGGGAAGCGGATACTAAGTTAGGAACTTTGAATTCTAGATTGGTTAGTCCCCCATTTTCAAAGTTTGCATCTAGATGAAGTACATTATCAGCAATGCCGTCTAGATCCTGATCATCTGTAGTTCCCCCCATAGGAATATTTTCGGTGGGGAAGTAGAGGGGAAGGTCAATATTGGCATAACCATCTACATATAAATCCATGTTAGATGAGTTAAGCTCACTGAGTAGATAACGACCTGTACTACTTTCTGCTAGACGTAAATTGCCAACCAGATCAATATCTGCTGTTCCATCTTTAACCCAGAAGCCAAGGGGAATTGTTTTGCCACCTAGTCCTACATCTAAAGAAGCATTAAAGTCCAGAGGTTGAATAGTTTTTAGTTCGAGATCAAAGTCAAAGCGAGTATCATCGTGAACATAGAGCTTAGGATTGAGAACATCACTGAGATCAAAGTCTAAACCTAAGTTAAGTGAACCGGAAGCATCAATATAAACTTCACCTGCTGCACCTGCATCAAAACCGAGATCACCTGCTTTCTCAATAATATTTTTAACTTCATCAGGTACACCGTCAAGGGTTGCTAAATCCTCTAAGCTCAGGGAAAATTCTTGTTGACCTTCAAAATCAATGCCTTCAATGTTGAGTTCAAAGGTGAGGGTGGAGTTACGATAGCCTAGACCAATGATTTTAATAGCATCAAATTCCGCTAGGGTGTTGCGATCTGCTTTGTGTTGATTGAAGATAATTTCATGATCCCTTTCTGCTAAGGAGATATATATAGCTTCAACACTTGTGTCTTCACTAATACCTAATTCAGCAAGATTCTGTTCTGCTTCTGCAACGCTGATGTTACTGTTTTTTAGGAAACTCTGATCATTTTGTAGTTTTGTGAGTTGGCTTTGATCTATAAAGGTGATTTTAATGGTTTTATCTGTAGATTTTCCATTTAGTCCTAAGTTTGCTAACCTGTTGGACGCTTCTTTGATTTCTGTAGGAGCATTTTGAACAGTATTGAGAGCTTGTTTTGCTTTATTAATATCTTCAGTCTTATCAAGAGCCGTTTTGATAGCTATCTCGGTGGAGTTTGCGTCTAAACCTCTAGCTTGGAGGAAATTACGGGCAAAAGATTTTTCATAAGTTCCAGCACTAGAATTATTAAGAATATTAATTGATTCTTTCGCTAAAGCAATTTCATCGCTATTATCCAATACTTGCTCAATATCTGCTATGCTGGCATTAGCATCCAAACCGATTTGATTTAATTGCCTTAAAGCATCAATATAACCAGAATTTTCAGCAACTAAATTGCGATCGCTAATTAAGGAATTTATTTGTTCTTGATCACTGGTATTAGATAGAGTATTAACTAGCTCATCATAACTAGAATCTTTAGTGGCACCAAAGCTTTCTAAATTGTTATTTGCTTCTAAAACTTGTAAATCTTTTAACAAGTCTTTAACAAGCGCAGAATCCACCAAAGCCTGAGCAATGTCAGCATCACTAGAATATCCATCTAATTCAAAGGAAAGACTGGTTAAATTATTAAAGGCTGTTTGTAATTCTTCTTTACTACCACCTAGCTCTAAATCCAATCCCAGTTGTTGAACAATAGCAAAGTTCAGATCTCTTTCTAAGGTTTGAATATTACTGAGATTATCTTGAACAGTATTAATTGCCCCTTTCAATCCTTCAATAAAGCTAATTGAACCTGAACCAAGAATATCCACCATACTTTTATCAATAATGGGGATATTTTTATAGGCAATACCATTTGGTTGTACTAACTGATCTAAAACATTTTCAATACCATCTAATAAAGTATCAAGGGAGACAGCTTCAATTTCAAATATTTCATTGAGATTAAGACTAGTGACACTATTAGCAATTTGGCTGAAGAAACTACTGAAACTGTCTTCTTTGCTAACGGAAGCACGGATTACCCCTGGCTCATCTTGAAGTCCAGCTAATGCACCTTGTAGCACAATGGGCAAATTAACTTCAAAACTAGCATCTCCATCCAAAATAGGTGATCCAATTAGGCTTCCAGTAGGGTCATCATCAAGAGCATTAAAGGTTAATTTACCCTCAGTACCTAAGCTGATAAAAGCATTTAGTTTGAGAGTACCATCATCTATTCCCACGCCTAAAGGACCAAGATTTAAAGATATATCAAAAGGATCTCCGTGATCTACGCTAAGATGTCCAATCAGGGTGGGAGCATAAACAAAGAAATCATCATTTTGATCTAAACCAAAGTTAAATTGTAAATCCAAGCCACCAGAGAAAATGAAAGGCTCTGATTGATTGATTTCTAAGGGGAGATTTAAACCTAAATTACCTAAAATATTGCTGGAAAATTCCAAATTAACTTCTTTACTGAAGCTAGTGAGATTAATGGTAGTTTGAAACTCCCTTGGGTTACTGGTCAGGGGTTGGCTAATCTCATCTAATGCTGCAATATCCGCATTAGTAACTTCTTCTCCTATGGGCTTACTATCAAAGACGTTATCAACTAGATAGGTTACTTGTTCGTTTATTTTATTGGTAATTGATTCCCCTGTTAATGCCCATAAATCTGACAGGGATTTATCTAAAGATAGGAAGGGAATTTCAGGTATGTCTGCGGTAATTGCTTCAACTTTAGCACTAAAGTTACTAGACCAATTTGCAAATTTAGTTAAACCATCTGATAGTTTTTCTTGATCGCTTTTTTCAGTTTCCAGTGTTCCCAAGGTGGAAGTAGTAGGAATGGGAGTGCCTGGTTGCCATTCAGGGATCTCAAAACGTATTCCCACTCCTAATTGGTCTTGCATTAACTGATTAGTATCACTGTTATGGGAAAGTCCCAAAACATGACCAATTTCGTGCATGACGGTGCTGAGTAGGTCAATTCCTTGAACTGCGGAGGGATCTGTTGCTTGCCACAGACCATCATTCCAGATAAATTCATTATTATCTGTGGGAGTAGAATCTATAAACCAACCACGTCCTGCGGCATCAATATCTATGAAGATTTTGTTACTGCTAACGGTTTGAGCAAGGGTAGCACCGGGTAAGTCAGTGATTTCGTAGGTGACATTGGTAATATCAATGGAACTAGAATTCGCTAAAGAAGAAGTTAACCAACGATTTTGTGCTTCTTGGACGATGGAATTTAATTGAGAGTTAGTGAGGGGTGTGACATCAGCCAAGGAAGTTGTGTTGGTTTCCGCAGTAAGATTACTTGCATCTACACTACGGGTGAATGGGAGTATGAAACCTGATGACCAGCCCTGAGAAGTTACAATATCTTCTGTCTTTTGGTCAAATTGAAAATCACCAAAAGCAAAAACTGTATTTGAACCCTTAGTAATCCTTAAGCCCCAACTTTCTTGATGAATATCATTAGCACTGATACCTCCCGTAACACCGCTGAAATCAAGAATATTTCGTTCACCTTCGACTATGGAATCAATAATAATATCCTGACCCCAATTATCATAGAAGTAATAGGTATTAGCTTCATTTTTATCCCCAATAATTAAATCATTACCAGAGCTACCTGCAATATTTTCGATGCTAACAAGTGTTGTTTTATCTAAATCCTGATTATTATTAGCAATTTCTGCCCAATCATCATTGTTTTCTTGGAGAGGCAATAATGGTGTTTGCAGTGAATCTATTCTTTGTTTAGCCCTGCTCCAAAGGTCATTGATAATTTGTTGATTACCTTGCAAAGCAATATCTTGGGATAGATCAATAATAGTTGGGACTGATGTACCATCGAAACTAAAAGTATCAGGTTCATCTCCTGCTCCACCTCTTCCATCAATAGTGTCACTACCCCCATTACCAACGAAAACTTCACCTGTGGAATCACTACCATAAAGCGTATCATCTCCTGATGTGCCAATAATTTTACTGATTAAGATTACAGCAGTATCTTCAGAGAAGAAATCGACAATATCCTTCCCATTAAAATTGATCAAATTATCAGGTAATAAATCTAAAAGAGAGGTGAGGTTAAAGAAACGATTTCCTAAGATTCCTTCAGCACGTCCTAAGGGATATGTATCCAGAATTTCTATACCTTTTAAATTACCAAAGAAGCTACCAAAGGCATTTTCTCCAAAAATCAATTCTGGTGGTGTTACTTCATATCCTGCTTTTAAATCAGCTTCTATGCCTGGCTTATAATAGTCACTATAGTCAATCGTTACCTGCCCTCCTGAACCCGCACCAAGAGTTCCCTGTAATTGTGCCTCACCATGTAAATAAACGGTATTAAGACCTCTACCCCCACTAATATTTTCAATGTCCATAGCGGCGATATAACCACCGGAACCCAAAATTGGATTTCCCAAGATACCATCAGAAAACACTTTCTGAACATCAGAGACTAAATCACCGGAAAAATCAAAATCAGAAGGTGTAACTAAAACAAAATTATCCCAGCCTATACCAACATCCCAATCAGCATCTGGGATTTCAGCACCCAATAAATTAGCAACTTCACGAATAGTATTAGCAGTAAGTCCTATTCCATCATATACATGAATATAGAGATCACTCGTAACATTCGATAAATCAAGGGTGTCGAAAAACTCAGGTACTAAACTGGAATTGCTATTACTTCCAACTATATCGGGCGTCTCTAAAATTAATGCACCACCCCATTTGTCAGAAAATTCATATGTATCACTTCCAGTGGCACCATATAAAAGATGCAATCCTATATCTCCCCAGAGAATATCTGCCGCTATGTCTTTGAAAGCATCTGCCCACTCACCTTTTCTATAACCGCTATTGTAGAGTGGACTTAGAATAGCAGAAGTTACTTGAGTACCAACAGAAAAAGTATTACTACCCCATGTTTTATCTAACCAGTTTTCTCCTGGTTCCGATCTTATTCCAGTTCCTCTAAGAAAATTCAGACCTTTGCCATAGGTAATATTTTGGATGTATTTAACATTGTCATTAGGTAACCCATCTAAAGATAGACTTCTGCTACCCCAATCAAATACTTGAGCAGAAATATTTGGATCTGGTGTAATACCTAAACCATTAAAACCAAGGTTGACATAATTTGGCGATAATAATTCTTTGACAAAATCTTTAATGACAGTGCTTGTTCTAGTTGGAGAGCGTCCTGAAATATCAAGGGTATTAATAACTTGCTGTGGTAATATAGCGGTAAAATCAGCACTTGACAAAGCATCTAAGGCATCTAAAGCGCCAGTGATTCCATCAGCCAAGAATGGTCTGAAACCTTGACCTCCATACAACTCTCCTTCGTAAATAACATCCTCTTCAAGGACAAAAGTATTTTCGTTTCTACCACCATAAATAACAGTCTTAAGATTAACATTGGTGATTTTTATTTCATTAAACCCTAGATCAAATAATGTTAAACCCGCAGGACTTGCTTGTAATTCTTCTACAGGAATGAATTGACTTAAAAATGTGAATAACTGAGGTTGAAGCTGCGCTACTTTAGAAACAGTTAAGCTAACGCTACCATCATCTTCTTTTGAAAATACAAATTCTAATTTGTTGCTAACTGCTCGAAAATCTAGAACAAGTCCATGACCCCTAGCAGTCATTATTTTTGTATCAATGACTATCTCTTGTTTGCCGTTTCTGATAGCTGTGAGGAAATTATTATCTAATGTATATTTGTCATTAGTTCCCCACTTATTACCAAAAATAAAGGTATTATCAGCATTGGCCGCAACTATTTTTTCAATATGTCTGAGGGAGTCTTGCCCATCTTTGTCTCCCACGCCCACTGTCACAGAATTGGTTACATCTGCTGATAAAACTTGAATAGTAGCAGCTTTAAAAACTTCCTGACCGTTTGCATTTTTGGTTAATTGAGAGATATCATTATTATCTCGTTGAACAGTAAAAACGAGTTTACCACTACCGGGAATTAACCCATTTGTTAGAGCAACAATAAGAAAACTACTAATATCTATGGTCGCACCATTTTTATTTTTGGCTGTTTTTAACGCATTCGATATATCGTCTTTTAAATTCGTTTGTGTATTATTATCTGTTGTACTTGCTGATGCAACAGTTAGTAAATATTCTTCTGCTCCAGAGCCTCTATCAACTAATAATCTTAGGCTTAAATCTTGAAATAGTTTTTTGAAATTAATACCAGGAGTATAATCACCGTTTAAATCATTTTCTGCGGTGATAGAAACAATAGCCGCATTAATATCTGTTTTTAAAATATCTGTTTTTCCTTGGGCATATTGTCCATGAACAAAACCTAAAGTTCTTAAATGAACTTCACCTGTAGAATAATTAGTTCCTTTAAGACTATCTTGAGGTATTTCTAAGTTAAAATTACCTGTTCCAGAAATTAGGTTATTTTCACTAAAGATGTGGGTGAGTTTTTCAGTTACATTAGAGAAATCAAGAATATCTCTTTCTTTTGTTTTATTATTTCCAGTTGATTCAATAGCTGTGACAATATCATAACCCCAATTATTTTGGAAGACATAGGTATCAGTACCAGCGTCTCCCTTTATTTGATCATTTCCTTGTCCACCAATTAACAGATCATCGCCAGCGCCGCCTTGTAAAACATCATCACCAGTTCCACCATCTAATAAATCATCACCACCACCACCGTCTAAATTATCATTGCCTTCTCCTCCAAAAAGAACATCTTTCCCTTTATCGTCACCACCTTTTAGAGTGTCATTACCTGAGCCACCATCAAGATAATCATTATTATTTCCACCATCAATCTGATCATTTCCTTTATGGCCTTGAAGTAAATCGTTCCCCTCACTACCGTCTAAAGTATCATTACGATTACCACCTTCAAGGCGATCATCATTTTCACCGCCAGAGAAATTAACAGCTTGCTCAACATTTAGTGCAAATAATTGATCTTTTTCGTTACTTCCTGTAATCTTGGTAATCTTACCGTTATTTAGTGGGTCATTTTGAGGAATTCCATTCGTGTCATTATTATTAACTCCTGTTGCTGATGCGGCTAATAAATTTCCTGAAGTTAAGTTTGCTCCGTTTATTGTTAAGTTAGAAATAATATTATTAGAAGTTTTTGGTGTAATTTGGATTTTCCAAGGATCTCCTACTTTACCAGTTCCTTTAACTTCTACATTAGCAACAGTTTCTAAGTTAACACCGTTTTTGGCAGCATTATTAAGAGCATTTTTTACTGTATTATCACTTGCACCAGGGGCAATAGTTCCAGTAGTATAACCATCATAGGATAAGGTAAAATTTCCTCCTGATGCAGTTGTGAATAACTGCCACACTTTACCTGACTCAATTTGATTTAAAAATACAGCAGATGGATTTTGAGTAGGGTCAAGACTGAAATTAACTAGTTCTCCTAAGTTAAGGTTAACAGAATTTTTAAATTCACTGTAATCAAAAATATTAGTGCTATTTGTTGGATTTTTAATAATTCCTGGTAAGCTTGCATCTGCTTCAAATTTATAGGTGTTTGTTCTTTTACCACCAATTATATTTTCAACGCCTAAAACTGTTATTTGATAAGTCTTATTACTTTCCTTGTAAAAAACTACAACTTTATCTTGATTGTTTGCTTTACTGATTGTAATTGTTAAATCTTTATCAACTGCACTTAGGTCTAATACTGAATTATTAGCTAAACTACCCTGATTCCCTACAAGATCATTTAAAACAATATCACTTGCCCAAGCGCTGGCAATCTTATAAACATTATTACCTTTTCCACCAATCACTTTCTCAATATTGGGAATAGGAATAATCGTGTCTTTATCATCCCTCCCCTGAACTTGATCCCCAGTATAGTTAATTGGATTTTGGGCATTTATGGTAAAGCCTTTGACATAGAAACCATCATTATTTATAGTAAATTCAAGGTTTTGTTGATTAGTAATTTCTGAGAAATCCAGAGTATCAGTTCCTTCACCTGCATTCTCTATAACTGTATCTATGCCCCAATTATTCTCAAATTTATAAGTGTCGTTACCAAGACCACCAGTTAGGCTATCTTTATCAGCACCACCTATTAGGATATCATCATCAGCACCACCAGTTAGGCTATCATTACCCTCAAAACCAAACAGGATATCATCATCAGTTTCCAAAAAAGACCTAACTGATAAAGAATCAGGACCACCTATTAAAGTATCATTCCCATGACTACCCAACAGCACGTCATCATCAGCACCACCGTTAAAATTATAACTACTTACCAAAACACCACCATCAATCTTATCTTTTCCACTCCCTCCAGTAACTTGATTAATTTTAGTAAACCCATTGGCAATCAATAATGGAACAGTTCCAATTTTTTCACCTGTAAATTTTACATCTATATCTGCTCGACCTTGATAAATGATTTGATTAACAGAGTTAGCTACTTGATTATCTGCTCCACCTGTTAAAAGACCTTTAAGTTTTGCTCCATTTTCAAATATATAAGTGTTGTTGCGTAATCCACCTTTGATGTTATTAATATTTTCAAAAAACAATACATTATTATTGTTTTCAAATTTGACTTCAATTAAATTATTATTTTTGATAGTCAAAGTTATATTTGAGTCAACCAGGGATAAATCAAGAGTGTTTGTAGCTGTTAATCCTCCGACTAATTTCGGAATCTTATTAACTGTTAAGAACTCTTTCCCTGGTTCATTGATTTGAACTCTACTGTTGTCGGCAGAAAAATCTAATACTTTGAATGTCAAGTTCTTAGAAACAGTAGAAAAATTTACTTCTGACTTAGTTTTATTATTGCCTATAAAGTTCTGCGCCGCGCTCCCAAATATAATAGATTTTTCATCATTAAATCTGGTAACAATAAACCTAAAGGTATCAGAAAGATAAGAAAGCTTTAAGTCGGCAGTTACTTTTGAAAAATCTAGATTAGTGATTCCAGAACCTCTTTGACTACCCCACTCTTGACTATTATCGTTTGCAACGAAATCAAGAAATATATTTTGATAGCTGTTTAAAGTTAATTCATCAAACACCAAATTAGCTTCAATATTCCCAGCATTTACCTCAAAAACCCAATCTCCTCCTAGTGCGGCATTTCCCGTCAAATCATTAGAAGCAGCAATATCTGCCCCTGTCAACAGTGCTAACTGCTCAACAAAAGCCTCCCCTACAACACCAGCAGCTACATTACATCCATAAAACAAAATATCCGCATTACCACTTAAAGCACTTCCCCAGCCCATCAAATCAGACTGATACTGATCCAAAGTCTCCTGACTCAATACAGTCGAACCCAGACGCACTAATCCTTCTGCAGCATGAGCGACAATATGAACCGCATCAATTCCTTGACGTTGAGTCAGCACTTGACTAATTTGGAAAATGCCATCTTCAGCAGGATTGAGAATTACAACCTCTACACCAGAACCCACTCCGGCCAATAAAGTCTCATAATCTTCAACCGCACCATCCACAAACACAATCTCTGAAGAAACTCCTTGAGAACCGGACTCATTTGTGGAAAATCCACCCAAACCGTTAAAAATTTCAGGATTTCCAACCCCATAACCCAATAAAACTCCATGCTCACCAACTCCAGTGAGTGAATTTATATCAGTAGGATTGCTACTCAGAGGTTCAGTAAATACAAACCCATCAATTAATCCTAAAGGAGTAACTTCTAAGGTTTGAGGTATTAATAAATCATTAATAATAGGTATTTGTTCTCTTGGTAAACCCCGGTTATCTTGTTTCTGTTCAAATCCCTGTTGTAAGGGATCATTCAAGTCAACTCCGGGTATATTACTTGGGTTTAAGTTATTATCGTTGTTTAAATTAGAATTAGAAGGTTCCATATTTTTCGCTTCCTAAATAAATTTGTTAAATGATTAATGTTGTTTTATAGTTAAATGGTTAATACTGTTTTACAGATTTAAAGTCAAATTAATTGGTAAATTTTGCATCTTTTCTGCCAGCCATTCTTGCAATATTTGATTTTCAATTTGTTTTTGGATTTTTTTGTCTAAAGTCGCAGGAATTACTTCTTCAATCCTGAATAAACACCATTTATTTGACATCTCCACTAATCCAAGCAATTCCCCTATCTTGGCAGATTCAAGGGCTTTTATGATTTCTGGCGCTAACTCTTGCCGACGAGTTAAACCCCTCATTATCTTAATTTGAGGATTATTCATTAATGAATGTTCTTGAACAACTTGTTCTAAAGTTGTTGTTTCTTCAATAATTTGATTTTTTATGTTCGTTGCTAATTCCTGCTCATCAAAAATCAGACAGTTTAAGTCAAGCTGCTCAAGCAAATATTTCTGTTTCAGAAAATATTCTTCTAATTTGGGTGCAGAAATTTGAGTTCTCAGCTTATCTAGTTTCAAGCCTAATAACACACGATTTTGAAATGTGGCATAATTCATCCCTTCTTGAGATAACCTATTTTGGAAATCATCGGGATTTGTCAATTTTTGTTGCAAACGAAATTCAATCACCGCTTGCTCAAATTCAGCACTACTGATATTCAAATCATCGCGTTTTTGGATTTCTTGGAACAGAAAATGATGGGTAACTATTTCTTGCAGTAGTGGACGGAATCTACCAAAGGCTTGCAAGTAGCCCAAGCTTTGCTTTAAAGAAACTTGGTCTTCGCCAATAGTTAAAAAGGGGAGGGAATCTATATCTGTCATAAGTTTTATAAATGCAAAGGAAAATGAACAAATAATATTACCTGCTTGCACAAGTCATAAGACCTCGCGGTATGCGGGAAACTCAGTCCCTTTAGGGCTGAGAGGGAAGCGACACGGGCGGTTTTAACCGCTTTGAATCTTTTTTCATTACCGCCTTGGAGTTGGGAAATTCGGGGTACTGTTGTGATGTACTTTCAACGGGACAATTACCGATTCAAATTTCTCAACTCTGTACGCATAATGTTTTGCTCCGAAGAGCCTCCCATTTCTGGGGTAATGTTAGCTTCGACCTGTTATAAGAGCTTGTTATACTTGCAACACTGTTTCAGTGACCTTAAAACTGTTTAATTGCAAATGACAGAGCAAGGAACTAGCTTCGCATTCCGGGGTGTCGTGACTCAAATAACGGCTACCCTTAGACTATGCTCAGGGTGGTCTGGTCAGTACAGCTTGTTTGATTTCTCTTGCAAGCTCAGTCCCTTTAGGGCTGGGTTACTGACTGTAACTACACTAACTTAAAGTTAAAAGGCTAAAATCGTGCCTTTTTAAGATAATAATATAATTCAGTAAATACCATAAGAGTCTTTTTGCCACTTAGGCAAAAGCTTGTACCACAACTGGGTAATCACAGCTTATGCAAGGGTTTCACCAACTTTTGGACTACCCCATGAAGCAACATCATCAACAGATGTAGCAAAAATTAAAGTTAAAAATCCAATAAATGTTAGATTGCATTGGTGCAAAACTTCTGTATGATCTTGCTAATGCGTAAATAAAATGAGTAATGGAGGTGAAGAGATGACAACCGGAGAAACGGCAAAAGGACAAAACGATACTAAATAGTAAACGCTTTGTCCCATCAGAGAATTGCCGATTTTAACTTTGCTCCATCTATGAGAGCGGGGTTAATTTCAAAGAAACCGTATCAGAGCGGGGTTAATTTCAAAGAAACCGAAGAAGTGGCGTTTAGGTTTGGCGACTCAAATTCCCACCAATTGGCTTTCTTAAAATTATTTCATGTTGCTCTCCGAGGGGGAGAGGGGGTCTTCTCCTATGAGGGGAATCCGTTCTTCTATATTAAAGCAGATTGCTGGAACATTCCAAGCCTTCCAACTGGAATATTTTTGGAAAATAAATAATCTGACCCTGGATTTACCCACCCAAATTACTGATTGAGACAGGATATAAAGTGTGGAAAGTGGCGTTTAGTAAGAGTTTTAACAATTTCACATCCACCCCTAACCCAAAATTTTCAACAACCTGTGTAAGTCCCAAGATTATTTACTCCTCGCCAAAAAATAAGCCAACCCAGAAAGAAGCAGCAGCAAATCTCATAAATATGTAAGAGCAACACGAATAACCCCCTCTGATACCCAGAAAAACCAAGTATCAAGAGGAATCTACCGTGTTAAATAACAAAGACCTAACATCAGTTAATCAATCTCCTGTTCCAGAACATCCAGAACATCCAGAACAGCAAGCAAACAGCCAAACATCAGCTTCTCAAAATAATCCAGAACAGCAAGAAAGCAGCCAATCTCCTGTTCACCCCCCCAACAACCTCACAGAAGCCGAATACCACGAACTAGCAGTTAGCAGCGCCATCCATCCAGAACTGATAGAGCGCAACTTCATCCACATCGCCGGCGATACAGTTCTCAACTACCTGTTCATTTCCAAAGCCATCCCTCGCTTAAACACAGGTAGAGTCACCAGTTCATTCCTCAAACTGTACCAATACGCCACAGAGGGGGGAATATGGATTAGTGGACTAGACCCCTTAAATAACTGGCAACCAATGGAGTGGGGACGATTCAAACCCACCCAAGGGCGTATTGACAAAAATGGCAAAATAGTTAAATACGAATCACCACCGAAAACACCCAACCGTGTCACCTACTTTGATGTTCCCGACTGCATTTGGGATAAAGTTGCAAAACGTTACAATATCAAACAAGATCATTCTTCCCCAGCACAGCATTTACAAGACCAATTAAATCCCCTCTCGTTTTGGGATACTCCCGTCTTATTTTGGGCATTGGTACTGTTGCTATGGAGTAATAACAAACAACAAACAGAGACAGTAGCAACCTCCACCCCTTCATTAAAAAGCGGGTTTTATTGGGGGAGCAAGAATAAACAACAAACAGAAACAATAGCAACTCCATTCTCATTGTGGGAATGGTTAGTAATGCTATTAAGCAAGAACCAACAACAAACAGAAATAGTCGAAACTCCCCTTTCATTTTGGGAATGGGTAGTGCTGCACCCAGAAATCCCGATTATTCTGTGTGAAGGGGAGAAAAAAGCAGCTAGTTTATTAAGTCAGGGATTTGTAGCGATCGCACTCCCTGGTATTTGGAACGGGCGGATTGGCAAAAAAGACTTTGACGAACGCTTACACCCCGACATCATGCCTGTTGCCCAACCAGGGCGTAAATTTATTATCCTTTTTGACTACGAAACCAAACCCAAAACCCGTTGGTCAATATTCCAAGCCACCTTGCGTACAGGTAAAACCATTGAAGCTGTAGGCTGTACCTGTGAAGTCGCACTGCTACCAGGTCCCGAAAAAGGCGTAGATGATTTTATTGTCGAACGCAGTAAATTAATCGAAAGTGGACAAACAGTTAAATACAGTCAATTCATTGAGGATAGTCGAACCAATACCCACACTCAAGCAGTTAAGCAGAATTTAATAGTTGAAGGTAATCAATTAAACAACGATGGTCAAATAATAGAATGTCATCAGGTAATTAATCAGATTTCACCAGTTGAAGACAATCAGTTAACAGACAACCGTAACGTCACAAAAAGCCATAGTGTAATTATTCAAAATCTACCACATCAAAGCAATGAACTAACAAAAAATAGTCAAGTAATAGAAAGCCATACTGAAGTTCATCCTATTGCACCATATCTAAACACTCAACTAATCGAAAATGGTCAATTAGTAAAGCATGATCATGTAGTTAATCAGAACTCACTAGTTGACAACAATAAACTTACCAATAACGGTCAAGTCATAGAATGTCATCAGAACTCACTAGTTGACAACAATAAACTTACCAACAACAGTCAAGTTACAGAACAGCATGAAGTAATCAATCAGGCTTCATTACTTGAAAGCAATCAACCTACTGAAAATTATCCAGTAACAAAATGCCATCAAGCAATTAATCAAAACTCACAAGTTGAAAACAATCAATTAATAGAACCTAGTCAATTAATAGAACAACATCTTGCAGTTAATCAGAATGTAGCAGTTTCAATTAATCAAATAAACGCCTTACTGACCACCATAATTGATGATGCCATCAGTTTAAAACAATACCAACGCTCATTCCACACTAGGCATCGGGGACTAAGCAGCAAATACAAACCAGATATTCGGGTCAACGTCAAATACCTATCATCAGCTGAAAAACTTCCCTCTTCTGGACTGGTAGTATTGTCCAGCGACATGGGGACAAACAAAACCGGACGCATGGCTCAATGGCGGGAAGCAAATCCTGATGTCAAATTCCTCAACACCGGACATCGGGTTAACCTGCTGAAAAACTTAGCAACTCGTCTTAAAACAGATATGTACTCTGATTTAAGTTATGCAGGTTTAGCCAAAGCACAAGCCCTCAGCATCACCATTGACAGTTTGCACAAGTTAAACACTCAAATGCTCAATTACGGATGCGTGTTTATTGATGAAGCTTGCCAATACTTAACTCACCTACTGCACAGTAAAACCTGTAAAGAATATCGAGCGCAAATACTGGAAGTGTTGGAATATATCGTTCATAACGCCTCGCTAGTAGTCATCGCCGATGCTCATATGGACGACATCACAGTAGAGTTCTTCCGCGCCATGCGTCCACCAGAGGAAAAACCCTTTATTCTCAAAAACGATTGGCGAAATGGCGATCGCTTAATTTATTGGTATGAAGGCAATAACTCCTCAGCCATAGTTGCCCAGATTTCCGCCGCGCTGATGAACAAACAGAAAATCATGGTAGCTTCTGACTCTAAGCGGTTCATTAAGAAACTAGAACAATCCCTTACCATGAAAGTACGGGTGGAAGAGGCAGGGAGCAGGGAGCAGGCTTCCGCCGTGAGCGTCAGCCGAACGGGAGCAGGGGGACTGGATATCTTTACGGTAGTTAAAGATGGTGCAACTCCAACTTTGTCATCGGTAAATTCCACAACGTCTGAAGGAATTAGCAATTTTAGTTCTCAAATATCACAAGTAAACTCAACATCATCTGAAACAGTTAAAGATGGCCATTCTCCAACTTTGTCACAGGTAAATTCAACATCATCTGCAACAGATAAAAATGAAAATTATCAAATATTACAGATAAATTCCACATCATCAAATCATTCCCCCACACCCGATAGCCAACACCATTCAGACTTAGAAGTGAATGCTCAGTCGAACACTGACGCTCACAGAAGCACCACATCCAGACTGAGATTATGGTCTATTCACTCAGACAACTCAGGTAGCGAAGAAAACGTTGCCTTCATCAAAGACATTACCAACGCCGTCAAAGATGTTGATGCCCTGTTAACCTCTCCCAGTCTCGGTACAGGAGTAGACATCAACGAATATCATTTTGACGTAGTATATGGCATCTTTCACGCCAAATCCCAAACCGCTACCGAATGCGCTCAACAACTGTACCGCTATCGTCCTCACGTCCCCATTCATGTATGGGTTGCCCCCCGTCCTCCCTTTGGTTATCAGGAAACCAACGCCCAGAAAATCAAAGAACGAATCCTGCAAACTAATGAAGTTACGGCTTTCCTCATCCGCATTGACAAGGAAACTGGACGCAGAGGAGTAGAAAAAGATTGGGCATTAGATACTTATTGTCAAATTCTTGCTGCCCGTAACCGCTCTATCAACAATCTGCGGGCTGATTTACAAGATCTATTAACAGAAATGGGGAATAAAATCATCTCCATGGGTGGTGATGAAGATACTTTTGCCCTAGAGCAGATGAAAAAAGCTGCTGCGGCTTTAGATACGGCTTATTACTCAGCAGTAACCAGAGCCAAGAATATCTCCCCGACGGAATATCGTCAGCGTCAAAATAAAGATTACCTTAAACCAGAAGAAGTGTTTGAATGTGAGAAATTCCGCCTTCAAGATACTTATGGAATAGAAGTTACAGAATCACTAGTAGAAAAAGATGCTGGTGGTAAATTAAGTCGAGCCATTTCCGCATTTGAGGCCATCCTCAAAGAACCAGATGGAACAATTTTTGACACTAACAGCAATAGACAATACCCAGCCCCACCAACAATTGTGGCAGAGAAAGACCGCCAAGAGCGAGAACATCTGCCTTTATGTATGGACTGGGGTAATTATTCAGCCAAATGGTTGGCACGGTTTAATTTAGGACTGCATGACATTTTAAAACGGTTAGTAGCAGGAGAGGAAGTGACTGCCCGTGATCCTGATTTATTGAGAATGGTAGCACTTGCTAAAGAATATGGGATCTACATAAAAACGATTCTGGGCTTTACAGTTCCAGATAAATGTCAACCGATATGGTTGTTAGGAACTTTATTAGACCAATTGGGATTAAAGCTGGATGACCGCAAGGAGGGTCCACGTGGGAAACAAGTAAAACTTTTCTCCCTTTCTCCAGTGGAATTGGATTTTGCCCTCAAGGTAATTGCTCACCGAGAGCATAAGCGGAACATGAAGCAGGAAAGGGCGCAGCAAGCTCAGGAATCACAACGGCGTTATCAGGCTGGAATGCAGTCTAGATATGGGGTTGCGCCACCGCCTGACCCGGTATCCACTCCCCCCCCTAATGGTATAGGGAATCCTCTAGGGGAGGGGGTGAATACTACGGTAGATCAAGTCGATTTTGCAGCTTGTTCTAGAGATGGTAATGACCTTTCTCTAGTTAATGGTGCTGATGGAGTTGATTTTAAGCAGTTTCAACTGGATGATGGCGATGACACTTCCTTGGTTAATTGTGTTGAGTTACTGAGAACGAGTTTGAAAAAGGGTGTGGAGGCGATAAAGTCGGTTCTTCGTTCCTGGAGTGAAGATAGAAGATGGGGGGCTGTGTTGTTGCTGGAGGACATTGCTGCTACTGAATTGCGCTCTCTAGAGCAGTTGATGCCACATTTTTATGATTGGCTGAGTGAATCGGTTTTACCAATGGATTGTTAGCAAGACATTCCCGATAAGACAGCCACGGAGATTCAATGTTCAATCATCTACTAAGAAACGGCAAATTTAAGTAAGGCGATAGCCGAGATGATCAACCAAAGATTCTGGGTTCAATCATTTACACCCCACATTCCGCACCCCAAAATGTTACAGAGGGAAATTACGGAGATGAAAATCAAAGGGAGCATCAAAACAAACAGATAAAGTGAAAAAAGGCATTTGAGAAACAGTAAATCACCAAAAATGTCATCAAAATCTATTCTCAATAAGAAGCAATAAGAATGCACACCACCTGGAGAGGTCAATAGATAAGTGAAAGAAGATATTCAAGAAACAATTATAAGTTAGACTAATCAATTAAAGTAAAAAACGAAATTATAGACATAGTAAAATGGAGCTATAAATCAAAGAGATTAGCTCATCTTTACAAGAGAAATTAAATTGATAGAGATGATAATTAGCTGACTAATTGATAGTAACGTAAACAATCATCTGGTAAAAGACTCAAGATAAAATCTCTGTCCTTATTCCAATTAGAAATATGTTTCTCCTGATTGAGTGTAACCAAATGAATACACTGAAAGCATTGAAAAATCCAGCGTAAAGTAGGACGATTAGTTGCTTTGCCTAATTGATTTTTAATTGTTGATTTAGACTCCAAAAGAGCATTTCTAATATGACGTTGAGCCAAAGTATAAACCAGTAGACATAAACCCATAATCATTCCCAAAGACTCTATTCTCTCAGGACTTTTGAGGAAAATACTGTCGGCAAAAAATAATGGGTCTTTGAGAAAACCAAACCCCCTCTCACATGACTGCTGGGCTTTATATTCACTTAGCATAGAATCATTGCTTAGTTCCTGTGAATCTAAAACATTTGTCGCAATAATAAAACGTCCCGCACTCAGCAATTCTGTATTAATTTTACTTTCATCCTGGGAGACTGTAGCTGATATTTGATAGGATATTTCTCCTGAAGTATCTTTTTTATTAGATTTTACTTGAGTCACCGTACTTTCGTGAATTTGATGATATTTGAATTGTTTTGATAATTTTGATAATGCCTTGATAGCATCTGCAACACATGCAAATCTCTCTTGTGATAACTTTTTCAAATCTTGCACAGCTTTTGATTCTGCTTTGGTAATTTTTTGTGTGAGCTTATGCAGGTCTGATTCTTTTCTTTCTTGACTTTGCACTACTAACCATCTTTGTTCTATCCCTGCATAATTTTGGATTTTTGATGCTAATTTATATCCTGGTATTGTACTATCAATAAATTCTGATTCTGCTAATGTTGATATTAATGTTTTTGCTGCTTTTATGCTTAATGGTACTCGACATAACCAACGTAATTCTGACATCATTTTCAGGTTTGATTCTGTATATAAAGCAGCGTCAGCAACCATGAGACTATTAACTTCTAATTGTTTTTGATATTCTACTGCTATTTGACCAAAACATGATGAATCTGCTTGATTTCCCGATGCTAGTTTTAAAAATATTGGGATGTCTCCATCTCCTGAACATATCATTTCTATGATGAATTGTTTTAAATCTGGTCTATGGTCACGGGAATAACCGTAGGTGATGGTTATTTCTTTTGGTGATTTTACTGCTAATTCTTCTAATTCTTGGTTATTTCCTACTTTTTGACTCTCAAATATTACGAATGGTAAGCTAGTGTTATACTGCCCATGCACGTGCATTGATGATGAGTCTAGATGTGATGTTGATAGTGATACTCCAAATTTTTGAGCAGCTTTTAAGGCTATGATAAAAAAGATTGTATCTAAGCCTTTTATAAACAGTTTATCCATGACTCTCCCCAATTTATCGTCGTTAAGATATTCTGGTTTTACTCCTGTTCCTATTAGATGCTCACAGGCGATTGTTTCAAAATATTGGGGAAACATATATAACGGTTTGGAGACAAATCCTAACCCGTTTATTATCATGGCTTTTACCACTTGACCTGCATTTACTTTTTCGTCTTTTTCGACTCCTATTAATTCATTTATTATTTCTACTATTCCGATTGAATCTATGATTCCTGCTACTATCCCTAGATGGTCTATGTTCTCAATTTCTATTTCTTGAGGTTTTAATTTCACAACAGTTTCCTCTAATACTTCTGTTGTCATCAATTATTTCTTATTTGGTTATCAATTCATTTTTTTCTTTTGTTACCAAGTTTCACTTTATCACACCACGTCCCTTTTAATGCTACTTATTCTTATTAAGCATCTTAATTTTTGAATTGGCTTTAGTTATTATGTACTACTTTAAGGGCTTTTTTGATCTGTGACAGTTTGGGGTGCGGAATGTGGGTTCAAAAAACACCACCATGAACACGCCCAATTACAGTTTATTACGGCAAAGCCTTTGGACACCACCTACCACACCCATTGCCGAAAATTCCCACGCAAATAATCATCCCCCAGAACCAACAGAAATCACCGAATTTCTAGGTGAAGAATTACTCGGGGTCTAGCCGGGATAAGGGTAAAATGGGACACGTTGTAAATAAATGTTGCAGAAACCAATTTAGTGATTTATTAACTTGCCCGAAAATGGTAAAGAGACATTCAACTTTTGCACACTAAAATCAACTTTTTACGCGGTTCAGCCTCTCAAACTTGCCCATAAATAACCCTTTTAGGGAATGTTTTTATTTGAAATGTTAAGTTCAGATGGAGGCTGAAACAACGGTAAATCAAGAGTTTTGAAAATTAAGTTTACAAAACTTTACATCATGTCCTATTTTGCAGGTATCTCGGCTGTACCCCTAGTGGTCTGTCAATTTTGATTTTGTGCGTTACCGATCTCCAGAATTATTGTGGAACAGTCAATATACAATAATCTTACTCACAATTTTAAGCTTGACAGACCACTAGTAGTGCAGCAATGCAAATAATTGACATCAGCAAGCCCACAACACCCACCATTAAGGGTAATTATCATACATCTGGGTCTACTTTAGGTGTGCAAATAATCGGCAACTACGCTTATCTTGCTGATTTTTATTTAGGGTTACAAATAATCGACATTAGCAACCCCTCTAAACCCACCATCAAAGGAAATTATCGTACTTCAGGCATTTCTGTAGATGTGCAAATACTCTTTTAAAAGTGGGTAGGTTATTCTATTTTTTTTAATGTCATTTTAAATCACAGTTAAAAGCCCATCATTAATCAGTCGGCGAGTAAGGACAAGCTTTGCATTATCACTTAAATTATCAGGCATTTCCCTAATAGCAAACCTTTCTGAATTTACTACAAAAAGAAATGCAGGCTCTAGTATATTAGCCCCTGTGATTGCATAACCACCTGAAAATTGTAGCCTAACTGAGTCCTTATCTTTAAAAACTCGGCAGAACATTCCTTCTCGTTTTCTAACTATAGTATCTGTATTAAGTGTATCTATTCCAGAGGTATGAAAGCAATCATCATCAGGCAAGGATTGCATTTTATTCATCACTCGCTCTGCAATACGGTCAGTTGCTTCCTCAATATTAAGAGACTGTAGGAGCCGTTTCAGGAGTAATTCACTCTTAGCATATAGTAAAGGCAACATTTGGTTGCTGTTAGTAAACCCAATTGGTAAAGATTCACGAAATTCAACGTCTTGCTCACTAGCTAATTCAAGGACTGATTCAAGGAGGGTTTTCCAGGAGAGAGGGCTTACTCCCACGGTCAAATGCATAGAAAATTCATCTGAGGTTAATGCCTCATGAACCATACCTCTAGGGATGTATAGTAAATCTCCAGTTTGAAGGTAGGCATTTAGTTTAGGTTCTCCTACATATCCTTGAGGAATATCCTGAGCCATTTCATCTAACGGTAGGTTTATCAATGAATTATGTAAACGCCAGTTCTTGGAGCCTTCAATCTGTAAAATGAATACATTCTGAGTATCAAAGTGAGGCGCAAGTCCCTGAGAACCTTGAGGTGTCAAATACATATTCACATTGACAAGAAAATTGAATAACACCTCGAAACTTCGACAAAGCAATGCAATAGGTTTCCATCGTAATTGCAAATCGTTCAGGACAATAGTATCCCCTTGTGCATAGGCTTTAGTAAGACGATCAATGCTTGGAACTTGAGTTGTATAGTCAATCCAACCCTCTTTCCTATTGTGGTTGGCAAGCTGAACGATACCCCAAGATAACTCTCTACTCCAGAGAACTGTACTTAGCTCTTGCACTGAAAACAAACCAGAATAGTAATTAGAATTATTTCGGGATATTACAAGAGGCTCTTTCTCCCAGTACTTATGGAAGAACTCTTCAGGCTGAAGTGGTTGTATAAGACTTTCAAAGCTAGTTACGTACATCAAATCAAGTTTTTTCTATAAACTAAGTTGGGATTGGCAGGACTAGAGTACAACTCCCTCAAGTTCTACTTCCTCTAAAGTCAACTTGTTGAGTGCTGCTTGACGATCTATCATCATTTCCCTAACCCATTCCTGATTACTGTGGTTAATATAGTTTTCAATGCAGTAAGCAGAATAACCAATGTGGTTGATCTCATCACGAATCAACAAGTCAGACATACGAGTAAGTTTGAAACGAGTCTCTGGTGTAGTATAGGCTTGAAGTACAGGACGCAAAAGAAGTTGCAGAATCAGTGCCCGAATTTCCATCAAATTGACTTGGATTAACTCATATATCACAGTTCGCTCGTCCATAAATTGAGCAGGGGAAGTTGGCTCAGTAAGTGGATGGTTTTGCTTAGTGTAACCAGGAGATAATGTTTTTAACTGTGTTCTAAACTCTGTCTCTATTGCACTAGGAAAGAGTATGTCAAGCATAGTAATGAACATTTTTGAATGTCGAGACTCATCTATGGAGTGACCACGAACTAACTCTACGTACTTCTGATTCTCAATGATCTCAGAGAACTTCCAAATTTGTCTAGAGCCGTATCCCTCTTTGTTTGCATTTATAATTAGAGAGTTAGCAAACCACTCAGGCTTACGGGCGAGCTGACGATACAAGTCTCCGTACCATGTCATACCATGTGGAGGCGGGTGAATCTCACATGCTTCACTCAAAAAATCTGCGTAGTATTCAAAATCCTGAAAACTATAACTTTGAAGATAATTTAGCGCCAACTCACTAACGTTGTTCATTTTTATATCCTTACTTTACTTTGTTTTCCGCAGAAAATAAGAATTCTTTTTGCGGAAAGTGAATTTATGTAAGTAGGCGAACAGAAAAATTTAAAAGTATGTAACCGTATGTAAAGTTGTCTCAATGCATATTCTTATTGAGTTTCAGCCATTTTACAAAACGCAATACCCCTCATTTTTATTTTGTTCACCTACTTAAGCTGATTATGTAACTGGACTAGGTAATCATACAATTCCTGAAAATTTGACAAAATGGGTTTGTGAAAAAGTGATACTTGTTCGCTTTATAACAAACCCAGTCAATTCAATTTTAACTGCGCTGATGACCGATTTAACTGCGCTGATGACCGACCAAGAGTGTGATTACGAATTGCAAATCCACCATTCAATTGTTGCATTTCATTTGGTGATAGTTTTGCTATCTTTAAACTTTTTACTTTATCAATGTTAGTGTTAATTGATTTGATGTCTTCGTCACTCATTTCAAACTTAATTTGCTCGTTCTTCTGGCTCATATTTACTCTCCTTGATGATGTATATTGATGATCTAGACTAACCTAGTAAGCATTTTTTAGATTTTACTAAGAAATACATTGATAACTGCAATGGCTAGTCTTTTGAGAATTCACAAAAAAAACGGGTAAATTAGGCAAGCTTTCTAATTTGCATTGCCAAAAATTACAACCTGTAGGACTACTATCTAATTTCTGAACAATCTTTCAGATAAAACCCTAATTGAAACGGGTTTTTAGTCTTAGTATGTTTTTGAACATCAAGTTAGTAGTTTTATAATAAAAGTATAACTAATAAAGTTATTTTTTAAACAAAATATGAGTTTTATTGATATAGATCCAAATAAAAAATAGACTAAAATGTTATCTAAAAAGTTATTTATCTGCGTATAAATAATATCTTTTTGTCAAAATAATCTCTAAGTAATAAAAACATAATTTTTGGAAAAACATAATTTTATCAGTGTAATTAGCAATAATACATTTAGTATCGTCGTGTATCTTTAGTTAATTTATTAAGTAAACACTTAAAAGATTACAATATTATGCTCATATTAATAAAAGTTATGAAAAATCTAAGTATGATATAACCCACATTCCGCACCCTTAACTGTCACAATCGGTTATTACGGAAATTGATTAATAAAAAAGGAGTAAAAAATTACCTTTGGCTCAAAAAAATGAATTTTGGATAGGAAAATTTATCAGATGTATTCTCAATAAGGAGCAATAAATACAAGAGTGATTTGGTAGAGAATTTTAATAATATAATTTTATGTTGATAGTCTCAATACATAATTGAGACTTATATTTATCTAAAAATCAAGTTTAAAACGCCATGAGAATTTCAGAACATTAATTTGGGGTCTAAGTAAGTCGGCCCAATAAAATCGATATATGTTTAGTTTTGTAAAAACCGTGAAACACCCTATTTATAAGGTATTCGTTAATTTATATTTCGTTACATAGATTGATTTTTTAACGCCGACCTACTTATCACTATCAACATCACATCTAGACTCATCATCAATGCACGTGCATGGGCAGTATAACACTAGCTTACCATTCGTAATATTTGAGAGTCAAAAAGTAGGACATAACCAAGAATTAGAAGAATTAGCAGTAAAATCACCAAAAGAAATAACCATCACCTACGGTTATTCTCGTGACCATCGTCCAGACTTAAAACAGTTTATCATAGAAATGATATGTTCAGGAGATGGAGACATCCCAATATTTTTAAAACTAGCATCGGGAAACCAAGCAGATTCATCATGTTTTGGTCAAATAGCAGTAGAATATCAAAAACAATTAGAAGTTAATAGTCTCATGGTTGCTGACGCTGCTTTATATACAGAATCAAACCTGAAAATGATGTCAGAATTACGTTGGTTATGTCGAGTACCATTAAGCATAAAAGCAGCAAAATCATTAATATCAACATTAGCAGAATCAGAATTTATTGATAGTACAATACCAGGATATAAATTAGCATCAAAAATCCAAAATTATGCAGGGATAGAACAAAGATGGTTAGTAGTGCAAAGTCAAGAAAGAAAAGAATCAGACCTGCATAAGCTCACACAAAAAATTACCAAAGCAGAATCAAAAGCTGTGCAAGATTTGAAAAAGTTATCACAAGAAGAATTTGCATGTGTTGCAGATGCTATCAAGGCATTATCAAAATTATCAAAACAATTCAAATATCATCAAATTCACGAAAGTACGGTGACTCAAGTAAAATCTAATAAAAAAGATACTTCAGGAGAAATATCCTATCAAATATCAGCTACAGTCTCCCAGGATGAAAGTAAAATTAATACAGAATTGCTGAGTGCGGGACGTTTTATTATTGCGACAAATGTTTTAGATTCACAGGAACTAAGCAATGATTCTATGCTCAGGGAATATAAAGCCCAGCAGTCATGTGAGAGGGGGTTTGGTTTTCTCAAAGACCCATTATTTTTTGCCGACAGTATTTTCCTCAAAAGTCCTGAGAGAATAGAGTCTTTGGGAATGATTATGGGTTTATGTCTACTGGTTTATACTTTGGCTCAACGTCATATTAGAAATGCTCTTTTGGAGTCTAAATCAACAATTAAAAATCAATTAGGCAAAGCAACTAATCGTCCTACTTTACGCTGGATTTTTCAATGCTTTCAGTGTATTCATTTGGTTACACTCAATCAGGAGAAACATATTTCTAATTGGAATAAGGACAGAGATTTTATCTTGAGTCTTTTACCAGATGATTGTTTACGTTACTATCAATTAGTCAGCTAATTATCATCTCTATCAATTTAATTTCTCTTGTAAAGATGAGCTAATCTCTTTGATTTATAGCTCCATTTTACTATGTCTATAATTTCGTTTTTTACTTTAATTGATTAGTCTAACTTATAATTGTTTCTTGAATATCTTCTTTCACTTATCTATTGACCTCTCCAGGTGGTGTGCATTCTTATTGCTTCTTATTGAGAATAGATTTTGATGACATTTTTGGTGATTTACTGTTTCTCAAATGCCTTTTTTCACTTTATCTGTTTGTTTTGATGCTCCCTTTGATTTTCATCTCCGTAATTTCCCTCTGTAACATTTTGGGGTGCGGAATGTGGGATAAAAGTCCTGCGAAAATCATGGGCAGAAAAGTTTGTTACCCCAGCTTCTACACCCCGTTTTTCCAGAATAAACAGCACTGCTTGAGGTGTCAGTTGTCGTAAAGTCACCGCCCCAGATTTATTAATGTGACAGATTAAAGCTCCAGATTCCCGCCCTCTAATTTCTAACCAATCTTCGATAATTGGTAAAACTCCATCTGGTAAATAAACAGTTCTATCTTTACCACCTTTACCACTGCGGACTTTCACACTGCCAGAATGGAAGTCACTCAACATTAATTTTACTGATTCCCCCCGGCGTAACCCCGCACCTCGCAAAATTGCTATCAACGCCGCATCTCTATAACCAATGGGAGTAGGGTCATCAAAACAAGTTTGCATCAGGGTATTAATTTCAGTTTCAGATAAAAAACGCCCCTTCAATTCCTTAGACAGCTTGATATTAGCGATATCTACCGCCCTAGCAAAATCTTTAGCATCCATTAATTCAAGTCGTAATGCTTCTTTCAAGACTCTCCTTAATGCACTCAGCATTTTATTAGCTGTGGCTGGTGCATATCTTTCCATCAGTATACACCGTAATAAGGCTGTATGTTTATAACGCAGTTCAGCCCAATTTAATGTCAGCGCATCACATTCATTGCTGGTAAGGATACGAGCGATAGCGAAGCGCTCCGTAGGAATCGCATCCAATGCCTGTTTCATCGCCGAACGAGAACCGGGAGATAGAGCAGCAAGATAGACAGCAGCGGGGTGTTGAGTTAGGGAGGTGGGTGCAGTCAAAGCTAGGGAATTGACAACAGTTATTTCACCAATTTCCGGGGATTCATTCATTTACTTATCCGAAGATGCCTTCTAGCTAGTTATATTCTGATAAGTAATATTGTAATTTGACCTTTTCCCTCTCTAAAATTTATTTGGCATTGATTGGGTAATTTCTGTGGGGGGCTGCAAGCGCAAGCAGTTCGCAGCGATAGCGAAGCACTCCGTAGGAATCGTTATCGCTCTATAAAAATTTCCCCTAAGAAAATTCTGCACGATGTTCTCAATTCCGGTTTTCCCCAGTCTGATTATTTTCCCTCAAGAAAATTCTGCACGGTGTTCTCAATTCCGGTTTTCCCCAGTCTGATTATTTTCCCTCAAGAAAATTCTGCACGGTGTTCTCAATCCCGGTTTTCCCCAGTCTGATTATTTTCCCTCAAGAAAATTTTGCACTGTGTTCTCAATCCCGGTTTTCCCCAGTCTGATTATTTTCCCTCAAGAAAATTTAGCAGTGGTTTTCCCATAAATTCACCAAGTCTAGCGTTGCTGTTATCAGGGGCAAGATAGGCTGAAAGTATTACCAATAAAGGTTTTCAGTTACCACCCTGCCAAACCGGGAGAATCGTACGAATCGGCTGAAACCTAGACACAGCAATAGTTTCCAGACCATGTTGCAGGTTTTTACAAGGATCTCGGTTTACTACCTAATAGCTAGTAATCATACTTATGAGCGATAATATGAATGATTAAAACCAGTATTTAGGAGGTTACGATGTTTATCTTCAATAGAAAAATTATTGCTAATACCGCGACAGCATCTTTGATAGCAATGATTGGCGTTCTTTTAACTAATGCAGCAGCCAAAGCTCAAGAAACAACTAAGATAGAGTGCGTTAAAGAATATATTAAAATAGGTGTGTCACCTGATGCTGCACTAGGAGAGTGTAACAAAAACAACTTAGGCGATTGTGTGAAAAAATTAACTGCTTCAAAAGTGGTTATTACGGGAGTATCAGAATCTCAAGGCCGTTACTTAGTTGATATTGGTGATCAGGAATCAAGATGGTTAGAAGGTAAAAAATGGCAAGAAAAAGGATGTCTTGCCAATACACAAGGGCAATATAAAAGACAAAGTGATAATATTAAAACCTTTTGGGGTACTCAACGCTCCTATGAATGGTTCAGACAAGGTTTTTGCTCAACACCAACGATTCAGCTAGAGCAAAATTACACAATTGGTGAAGCGAAAACACTTTGTGAATTAGGTATTAAACCAAAAGACTGATATCTAATTGCTTACTCCAGTTCCTACCAGTGGACTTGGTAAAACTGGTTTTATTCACATAAATTTCCCTCAAGAAAATTTAACGATTCTCAAACCCCGACAGTTAAACCGCGACAATGATATAATAGATGTCGTGGTTTAAATCCGACCAGGGCATCATGAACAAAAAAGAAGCCGCAGCATATTTGGGCTGTAGCGAAAGAGCCATAGAAAGATACGTACAAAGCGGTAAAATATCTTGTAGCTATGAAAAAGGTAAAACCCGCACTGTAGCAGTATTTACGCAATCAGAACTAGATAAAATTAAATATCAATCGGAGTCCGTAACACCAGCTTATGAAACAATACCAGAACCACGACAAACCGCGACATTAGACGAGAATGAGCTAACAATATACCATGATGAACCTGTCGGGGTTGTCGAGGTTGGCGATATTTCCAAACTATCGGCAATGGTGGAACTGCTTCTGGTTAGGCAACAACTAAAGGCCAGCGACAAACTGGTATTAACTGTTGATGAGTGCCATCAACTAACAGGATTCCCAAGGGAAATGCTTAAAGAAGCGATCGCTAATGGTCAATTACCAGCTAAGAAAATTGGTAGATCATGGCGGGTAAAAAGAAGCTGCTTAGATGCTTATATAGATGACGTATTATAATGCCGACAAACCACGACAATAGCAAAGTAAAAGCTGGCGATATGCGATGACTACAGCAGACGAAGCCATTACTAAGCTGTCGGGGTTGTCGTAATTATTGTGAGAGAATCAATAAATTAGTAAAAAGTTAAGAAAATACTATGGATAGGATGTTAAAAGTTTGTAGTCAATGTCAGCATGAACATTACTTTGAGGACTTTTGCCCTGGCAATTGTGACAACTGCAATTCTCCGTTAGTTGGTAATGCTTACCCAGTTAAATTATTAGATCAAGTTACTCAAGCAATAGATATTATTAGCAATCGGCTTGATTATAACTTTGATGAAGCATTAAATTATCTTTTTAAAGTATTGGCAGCACCTCAAGTTAGTGAAAACTTATTAAACGATCCAAGTATTTGGAAAATCTTGCAACCTCCAAAATAGTACACTAATTATAATTTTCATTGATTTTAATTGATGTATCAAAATTTCCCGTACAATCAATGGCGGCGTGTACAGCGTCGCTTTTTTTATATAATTTTATTGTACAATCACTGATACACAAATTAACACTTGTATAGTAAAATAGTACAAATTATTCTTTACAAAACTATGACTAGTACACCTTTAGAGCCAAGTTTGAAGGATAAAGTCTTTGAAATTTGTGAAAACCTATATAAAAATTCAGAAAAAATTACCCGTAAAAAGGTACGAGATGTACTAGGCGGGGGAAGTTATGAGTACATTTCGCCATTGGTGACAGAGTGGAAAAACCTTAATTCTGTACAGAACCAAGAAATTGAAGGTACAGAAACAGAGGAACAATCTAAGTAGGTCGGCGGAAAAGTTTATAACTATGTAACGAAAAGTTAAGAAGAAGTATGTTCGTTAAATTTAATACGTTCTGTACTGTATTGTCCTTTTTCTCCCCTGGCTTTAACCCCATTCATTACGGCATAAGCAAGGTCTAACTCGTCCTCAAACATTTGTCCCGATAGTTCATCTTTTTTGAGATGCTGCCATTCCAATTCAATTGGATTCATTTCCGAGCAATATTTGGGCAGAAAGAAGATATATAAGTTCTGACTCTCCCATTTTGACCATAACTGTTGCACTTCCTTACATCGGTGTATTGGACCGTTATCCTGCACTATCACTCTTATTCGTCCGTTTTTTTCGGCTTCTTGCGCTTCTTGTTCCATCATTTGGATATAAGATTTGCGATTAAGTAAGTCGGCGCAAAGAAACCAAACTATGTAAAGATAAGTAAATACGGAAAATAAATCTAGTGAGGTGATTAAAATATGGGTGCTCGTTTAAGGGTATTTTTAACTCGTGAGCAAGATAAAACCCTGTTGAACCTAAGAACAAGGGATTTGCCGCAAAAAGTCAAAGATAAAGCCGAGGTAATTAGGTTAAATTCACATGGTTGGTATGTAGAAAAAATAGCTGCTCATTTTGACTGGACTCCTCAAACAATCAGAGAAATCTTACATAAATGGGAAAAACAGGGTATAGAAGGACTTTGGGAACTACCTGGTCGAGGGTGTAAACCAAAGTATGGTGAAGAAGACATAGTATTTTTGGAAGAATGCCTAAAAAAAGAACCACGAACATATAACAGTGTTCAATTAGCTCAAAAATTAGAAAGCGAACGCCAAATTCAATTGAGTCCCGACAGATTAAGACGGGTACTCAAAAAAAGGGGGTCATTTGGAAACGAGCTAGAAAGAGTCACAAAGGAAAACAAGACCCCAAAAACAGAGAAATTAAGCAAGCAGACTTAGAGATGTTGACACTATCTGCGGCGGCTGGAGAAATAGACTTGAAATATTTGGATGAATCAGGGTTCTGTATGTGGAGCGAACCAAGTTATACATATTATCAGCGAGGTGAGCAAAAACATTTAGAACAAACAAAGCGTCGTGGACGGAGATTAAGCATTATTGGGCTGATTCAACATGAGGTTAGCTTTGTTTACGGTTTAGTTATTGGTGGTGTTAATCGCAAATCTTATATCCAAATGATGGAACAAGAAGCGCAAGAAGCCGAAAAAAACGGACGAATAAGAGTGATAGTGCAGGATAACGGTCCAATACACCGATGTAAGGAAGTGCAACAGTTATGGTCAAAATGGGAGAGTCAGAACTTATATATCTTCTTTCTGCCCAAATATTGCTCGGAAATGAATCCAATTGAATTGGAATGGCAGCATCTCAAAAAAGATGAACTATCGGGACAAATGTTTGAGGACGAGTTAGACCTTGCTTATGCCGTAATGAATGGGGTTAAAGCCAGGGGAGAAAAAGGACAATACAGTACAGAACGTATTAAATTTAACGAACATACTTCTTCTTAACTTTTCGTTACATAGTTATAAACTTTTCCGCCGACCTACTTACTCCAAATTTTTGAGCAGCTTTTAAGGCTATGATAAAAAAGATTGTATCTAAGCCTTTTATAAACAGTTTATCCATGACTCTCCCCAATTTATCGTCGTTGAGATATTCTGGTTTTACTCCTGCTCCTATTAAATGCTCACAGGCGATTGTTTCAAAATATTTGGGAAACATATATAACGGTTTGGAGACAAATCCTAACCCGTTTATTATCATGGCTTTTACCACTTGACCTGCATTTACTTTTTCGTCTTTTTCGACTCCTATTAATTCATTTATTATTTCTACTATTCCGATTGAATCTATGATTCCTGCTACTATCCCTAGATGGTCTAAGTAGGTCGGCGGAAAAGTTTATAACTATGTAACGAAAAGTTAAGAAGAAGTATGTTCGTTAAATTTAATACGTTCTGTACTGTATTGTCCTTTTTCTCCCCTGGCTTTAACCCCATTCATTACGGCATAAGCAAGGTCTAACTCGTCCTCAAACATTTGTCCCGATAGTTCATCTTTTTTGAGATGCTGCCATTCCAATTCAATTGGATTCATTTCCGAGCAATATTTGGGCAGAAAGAAGATATATAAGTTCTGACTCTCCCATTTTGACCATAACTGTTGCACTTCCTTACATCGGTGTATTGGACCGTTATCCTGCACTATCACTCTTATTCGTCCGTTTTTTTCGGCTTCTTGCGCTTCTTGTTCCATCATTTGGATATAAGATTTGCGATTAACACCACCAATAACTAAACCGTAAACAAAGCTAACCTCATGTTGAATCAGCCCAATAATGCTTAATCTCCGTCCACGACGCTTTGTTTGTTCTAAATGTTTTTGCTCACCTCGCTGATAATATGTATAACTTGGTTCGCTCCACATACAGAACCCTGATTCATCCAAATATTTCAAGTCTATTTCTCCAGCCGCCGCAGATAGTGTCAACATCTCTAAGTCTGCTTGCTTAATTTCTCTGTTTTTGGGGTCTTGTTTTCCTTTGTGACTCTTTCTAGCTCGTTTCCAAATGACCCCCTTTTTTTGAGTACCCGTCTTAATCTGTCGGGACTCAATTGAATTTGGCGTTCGCTTTCTAATTTTTGAGCTAATTGAACACTGTTATATGTTCGTGGTTCTTTTTTTAGGCATTCTTCCAAAAATACTATGTCTTCTTCACCATACTTTGGTTTACACCCTCGACCAGGTAGTTCCCAAAGTCCTTCTATACCCTGTTTTTCCCATTTATGTAAGATTTCTCTGATTGTTTGAGGAGTCCAGTCAAAATGAGCAGCTATTTTTTCTACATACCAACCATGTGAATTTAACCTAATTACCTCGGCTTTATCTTTGACTTTTTGCGGCAAATCCCTTGTTCTTAGGTTCAACAGGGTTTTATCTTGCTCACGAGTTAAAAATACCCTTAAACGAGCACCCATATTTTAATCACCTCACTAGATTTATTTTCCGTATTTACTTATCTTTACATAGTTTGGTTTCTTTGCGCCGACTTACTTATATCTCAATTTCAGCAATACCCAGGTAGTAAAGGTGCGATTATTCTCAATTCAATTGCAGCAGTTAAGCGACTAACTCCGTTTTTTCAGGAACTTTTAAAATCTGATAATTTAATAGTGGGAGAAAATACAGGTTTATCAAGTAAAGGAGAAAAAGAGTTAAGTTTTGTGGCTGATTTGGTTCTGGGTACAAGTACAATAGATGTAGGAGTTGATTTTAAAATTAACTTTCTAATTTTTGAATCATCAGATTCTGGTAACTTTATTCAACGATTAGGAAGATTAGGCAGACATGATGGATATGAAAAAAATGGTCAAGAAATTAAGTTTGATAATTTCACAGCTTATGCTTTAGTTCCTAAGTTTTTAGTTGAGCGTTTATTTCAAACAAATTCACCACCATTACAAGTTGATAATATTTATGATCGTCCATTTTTGCAACAAACTATAAAAGAGCAATATCGTAAAATCAATGATTTTCATGGTTATTATCGCCGATGGGGTGCTGTGCAGTCATTTTGGTTATGTTGTAAATTGAGCGATCGCACTATTAAACAACAGTATGCTAAAAGTCGAGAAAAGTTCCAAACAGCCTGTGAACAAATATTTAATACAAGTTTAAAATCACAAGCTGGACATATTACAGGATGGGCTAAAAACTGGAAAGAAATGTCAGGTAAATCAGGAAATCCCATTGCTGAAGATGCAGCGAGTTTTCGTGGTTCTAGTCCTTTGCAATGTGGTTTATATGATTTGACAGAAATTAACGAAGCAGAAAGATTTAAAACTTATGATTTACCGGGAATTTTAAGCAACTTAGAAATAGAAATGTGGACGGAAGCAGGATTCATACGGACATTAAAAGAAACTGCCCAACGAACCGGACAACCCATAGCTAAAGGTAGATTTGCTCATTGTCTCGCATTTATCAAGTTACGTTCCTACCGTGAGGAACGGTTGAACTGGAAATTTACCTATTTTGGAGACTTGCAACCCATAGCTGACGCTTGGAAAGTACAGGTTTTAACAGGGGTGGGAGTATGGCAACCGGATAATGCTTGGATAGGTCAAATTGATAAAAAGCTGAAAAAAGAGGGGTTAGTTTGTTATGTAATTCGTCGTCCAGTTGCTGAAGTGCGGATGCGGTTAAGGCTACCTATGCACTTTCAACTTTATCCCATCAGTGATCAGTACAGTATTCATGAAGCAACTCAGCCCTATTCTATAGCTTTTGGTCAATCTGCGCTGCTACTGGATACGCTTGCTTATACGTTTAAAAGCAAAGGAGATGAGATATGGATTGCTTGAGGTTACGATCCCTAATAGGGATTAAGGAGTTGTATTAATGCCTTGATTACTTCTTTACTACAATTTCAATCCCTGATAGGGATTAGGGTTTATTTTCAAGGCTTCCTTAGTATATATCTTAAAAAATCTCATAGAAAAATTCTTTTATTGCCAGATTTTTTTGATATCTTTACTAGTAATCTTTTATACTCCTTAAGAGTAAGCTCATTTGAGTATAAATGAAATAAAGCAAAACTAATCTTGTTTTAATACGCTGTTAAATTTTTTTGAATCTCTAATCCTGTAAATAGACTTTTCCGATTTACTTCTTTACTACAGACCTTTGTATGTTATATTATGAATGAACCGGAAAAAAGTTATCTCAGTTCACCTATATAGAGTCGCACCTTATAGGTTAGCACTAGCATGGCTGATTCGGCGCAAACCACTTGAGGTAATTTTTTATGAAAGAAAACCTTCCAAATCGTATGCTACAGCTTATGTCAAATGGTTGCTGGCATTCTACAGAAGAACTAGTTGACAAAATCAGTCACCGATTTTCTGCAACCATGTATGTTTTGAGAAAACAAGGTTATGTCTTTGAAGATCGTCGTATTGAAGGCCAACGAAGGGAGTGGCGGCTAGTAGTAGAGTTACAAGTGACCGCTTAAAAATAATTTCTTGCATATTGGGGTACTCCCATTTCCTGAAAATAGCTAATAGGGTGCGTTATCCATAGCGTAATGCACCCAAATCAAAAATTAGGAAATATCAAATGGAAAACAACACTCCCACAATTACAGAACTTCAAAAACTATCCTCACAATTTACTGAAAAAATACCTTACTTAAAAATGTTAGTCCTGTTTGGTTCTAGAGCTACTGACAAAACTAATATAAATAGTGACTGGGATTTTGCAGTTTTGTGTGATGAAAAACAACGTCAATCTTACATAGAAAATAATATGTCTGGTTTATTTGAACTGCCAATTTTGATTGGTGAAGTTTTGAAAATAAATCCTGATATCATAGATACTGTCGAATTAAATCAATGTTCTTGGTTAATTGCTCATTTTGTTGCGCGTGACGGAATTAGTTTATTTGAAAAACACCCTGGAGAATTTGATAACTTCCGCTTAAATTCAGTAAAAACTCAATCAGAGTTAAAAAAATTCCGCCAAGAACAACACCGAATTATTGAAATAGAACTAAATAAGTGGGGAGCATGAATAATCTAGACCCAGAAATAGTTTTAGCTAGACTAAAGCTCATTGCCAAATATTACAATACTTTAGAAGAATTTCGTTCTATTAGTCTTGATGAATTTTTAGCTGATTTTCGTCAACAGCTTATTGTAGAAAGATTGCTGCAATTAATGACTCAAGCAGCGATAGACATCAACGACCATATATTGTCAAAGCTAAACTCTGGAAAATCCTATACTAATTTTGAGGCTTTCATTGAATTAGGTAACTCTCAAATAATTACACCAGAATTAGCGAAACAAATAGCACCATCATCGGGATTAAGGAATCGGTTAGTTCATGAATATGATGATATAGATCCCAAGCAAGTTTTTATGGCAATTAATTTTGCTTTACAGCAATATCCGCTTTATGTTAGACAAATTAACTCTTACTTAATTTCATTGGAAGAAGACAATGGCTAAAAAAAGTAAAGATGCAAATGAACATCAACAATTATCACTTTTAGAACTAGAAAATAATTCCGATTCTGAAACCTCAGATGATGATTGGTTATCGGGTGATTTTGGTTTTGATGGAGATAATGACAGAACTATTGAAACTAAAGGACAATTACTCACACTCAAATTATTAAGAGAAGCAATACAAGCTGAAAATCCTCATGATCAAGTCATGGCAGATTTTAGCGAATATGTGTTACCAAATTTGCTTAAAATTGCTATTGGTGTCACTGCTAAAGGTGGTAAATTCTTTGATGAAATTGATGAAAAACGAGAAGCCGAAGGGAAAACTAAAGTTAGACGTGATAATGCTGCTGACCAATCTTTAAATACACACTTACTCAATGGCTTATTTCCAGCAAATTTAATTGAGCAAAGATTAGAAAAACTGGATACTACAGTTAAGCGATTAGTAAAAGATAAAGAACGACGTTTAGTAATTGCTGGCTTTATTTTACATGATTTTGAAAAATTCCCAGATGCACCTGAAGAATGTCGCAAGTTACCTTTAGATGAACATCGCAAAATTATTGATGAAAAAGTCAAACAATTAGGACTTGATAAATTTATCAATCCAGATAATCCCGACATTTATCAAGAATATATTGATGATTTATTGTGTATGGCTTATAATGCACAACGACGCTGGGATACTAACTGGAATTTTTCTGAGTTTGGCTTAAATCCTGCTCTTAAAGACCGCACTATTCGCAGTTTATCAGATTTAACTTGTTTAGCTGATTCTCTCGCTTCAATTATCAAACATCCCCAAGATGCAGAAAATACGAGACTTAATGAAATTCTCCACAGTCTCAGTGATGGTAAATTGAAATTTATTTATCATCGCATAGCCGAAAATAGAGGTGTTTTAACCAACGTTGTTAATAATGCTGTAATTCAAGCTCACACTAACTTAAATACTGCTGAAAATACATATTATCAACCGTTGTTATATCTACCAACAGGGGTAATTTATCTAGCGTTACGGGATGCTCCTCCTATTTCACCTGAAACTTTACCAGATTTGGTAGTTAATAAAATTAAATCCCTTTGTGCAGGTCAATTAAAACTCAGACAAACGGGATTTGGTAGAGATGGTAAAGGGACGAAATATGCCGAATATTACAACCTATTTTTTGAATCTCCTGCTTTAATGCAAGTGGCTTTAGATGCGACTTTACGCATTCTCAATACTAATAAACCTTCTGTTGCTAAAAGTCGTAGTGAGAATTTAGTGAAGTTCCAAAAACAGAATGTTTTATCTCCTGATTATGATTTTAAGTTTGATGATAGTATCCGTATTGATCAAATTGCCGAATTTGGAGATTTAATTACTCGCAAAATTTGGGATGAAATAGTTAATAAAATTGAAACTGAAAGGAAGAAAGATAAAAAATTACCAGAAGTTCCAAATTTTGATTTAACTCACAAAGTCGCAGAATTTTGGAATTTAACAGAATATTTACCGCAGGTTCGAGAAATTCAACGCATTAATGAAAGTTTGAAAGAACAAAAACTCAAAGGTAATACAGGAGGTGTACCTTATGAATGGTATTATCTAGCGGCTAAATATTTAGAAAAACACCCAGGTATTGAAGATGTCCGCGAAAATTGTCAACAGGTAATTTATTACTTAACAGATTTAATTTCCCCAATTCTGGCACAATATCAATTACCTGATGGTTGGGATGATTTAAGACTGTGGGTATCAAGAGTTGTGATGTTACCCACTACCAATACAGAAACATCTGTCAAAACTGAAGTTGATAATTTTATCAATGAGTTGAGTAATTATAATGCTGCCAAAAAGCCAGGAAGAGGTAAACAATTAATTTGTTCAATTTCTCATTCAGCTTATACTGTCACTGAACAGATGGAATCAGCAGTTTTATTTACACCTCAAGTTTATACAAATAAACAAATGTTAGGAGGTTCTAACGCTAAACGCAATATTTCTAGTATTGCGGGTGTAGAAATGATGCTGAGACAAATTCTCATGAATCAAACTCAAGCTGTAGGAAAAAGATTTGAAGATGGGAAATATCGCTATCTCTATTTTTATCCAACTTATTACTTTACCCCAGAAACTAATAAGTTTTTACAAAAAGCTTACATGAACATTGCTCAAACTCGTTTTGATACTAGCATCCGTAATCATTTCATTAGTAAAGATTTACAGGTAGATTTAGGTAAAGAAAACTATCAAAGTGTGGATAGTTTCTTAATTGATGAAAATTTAGATAGTGAAAAAGACCGCACATTTAAACTTTCTTATCCTGAAGATCAGCCTTTAACATTTTACTTCATGGCTTTACCACCAGGACGAGATAGCACTGATACAGAATCTTGGGTAATGCCGAGTTGGTTAGCATTTGCTTTTCCGATGATTTTAGATGTAAAAACTGTAGTTTCTGAGTCTCCTATTCCCCCATTTAATGATGGTGCAGAATTTGAAGAAACAGTATTTCTTGATAGTGCGCCTCATGCTTTCCGTACTTTGGTGAAAAGAGATAGATTTCGTCTTGATTATATCTTGGAAGGCTGGGAATATTACGGTATCCAATATCCGGCACCTTTAAATGTTTTAACTGCTGCTTATGCTATTCATTTAGATGTCAATGCTAGACAAGGAAAGACTGGTTATGATGCTAATTGGGGTAAATTTACGGAATTAGCAAAGGATTTGGAAACCAGTCCTCTTTATGTCTTTGCTTATCTTAATAAATGGGTGCGTAATCAAAAAATTGAAACGGCAAGGATTGAAAAAATCAAACTTTACACCTATCATTTTTACCCTTGTTTTGACCCCTATACAAAATTTGATTCAACTGAGGAGAAATTAATTGTGGAAGAAAAATCAACTTTGAATCATCCTAAAAATTTAACGGAACTTTATCGCCGTTTTTATCGAGCCAATAAAAGGTTTAATCCTAAAGCTAATGCTGTTTTAAAACCCATTGATATTGCTGCGGATATTATTCTCAAAGCAGATTTATGTATGTTTGGTGGAGAAGTTTTAACTTCAACTGTAGCGGCAGAGGTTTTTAAACTCATGGATCGGGTACATTCTTCTACTGCTGAAGGACGTTGGATTATGAGTAAAAGGGAGGAAGAAAGACAAGCTGTTTTAGAGTTTGCAAGGTATTTTGTAGAGGATGTTTTTGAGGGGTGTTTTAAGAGCGATCGCGCACGTTTAGCAGGCCGTCAATTGAATCTAATTCGAGATACCTGTGAATTTCTTTACCGTTTAGAAGATGATAAGGAAAATACTGGAAAAGATGAAAAATCTAAATCTGAAGATGACGATAATCAACCGTAAATTTAAAATAGGGGTTCAGGAGTTCTAAACTCCCATACTCTACCCAAATTAAGAAACTTAAAACCTAATTAACCTCATTTAGGAAAAACATCATGACACTCTTAAAAACCGTTGACGCTAAATTATTTCAATCAGAAATTCCCTATAAACCAATGGGAAAATATGCCCACTTTCTCACCGTTCGCATTACTGAATCTTATCCTTTATTTCAAACAGATAGCGAACTTAATAAAGCACGGGTAAGGGCTGGAGTCAAAGATAAAAATACCATTAGCCGTCTTTCAATGTTCAAACGTAAACAGTCAACACCAGAAAGATTAGTAGGTAGAGAATTACTCCGTAAATATGAATTCATGACAGCAGAAGAATGTGAATATAACGTATCTTTTGCAATGGATAATCCTGATTGTATAATTTACGGTTTTGCTATTGGTGATTCTGGTTCAGAAAAATCAAAAGTAGTGGTAGATACGGCATTTTCAATTACAGCTTTTGATGAATCTCATGAAACCTTTACTCTGAATGCTCCTTTTGAAAATGGTACAATGGCTTCTAAAGGAGAAAGTGGTTCTAAAGCTGGTGAAGTTACTAGCAGAATTAATCAACAAGATCACATTAGACCACAAGTTTTCTTTCCTAGTATTGTAACACTCAAAGACCCCACAGAAGCTAGTTTTCTTTATGTTTTTAATAACATTCTCAGAACTCGTCATTATGGCGCACAAACAACCCGCACAGGTCGCATTAGGAATGAATTAGTCGGTGTGATTTTTGCTGATGGAGAAATTACCAGTAACCTGCGGTGGACTCAAGCCATATACGATCAAATGAAGGCTAATAATACCCTCAAATCCCCAGATCCTTTAGATGAAGATGATGTAATTACATCGGCTAAAAGTGCAATTGAGAATTTAATGAATGATGAATTTATTGTGCATACAGATTTAATTGGTGATGCTTTTATACCTCTAGTCAATGAAGTTAAAAACCTCACAAATAACGAAGCAGGAATTAAATCACTTTTACAACAAGCTAATGATGAAGCTAAGGCTTATGCTAAAAAGCATATTAAAGGTAAATCTGAAGAAGCAAAAACCGCAAAGCCAAAAGCAGGTAAAAATGCTAAAGCGGAGTAACAAAAATGGTGTTTATCTACCGTTGTCAATTAGAACTACATGACAGCCTCTATTTTGCCACCCGTGAAATCGGCAGACTATACGAAACAGAGGCAATAATTCATAACTACGCCCTCTGTTATGCACTTGGTTTAGTTGATAGTGAAATCTACTCAACAACCGTTGCTGAAGAAGATTCCTATCGCTATTTCTGCCCCGAACAAGTACCAAAATATGAAGCACATTTAACTCCTTTAAATGAACAAGGAATCTATATAACTCCGGCTCGATCTCTGAGGCATTCATCTATTCTCAATACATGGAAATATGCAAATAATAACTACCATGTAGAAATGGAAAAAACCCAAAAGAATATTCCCAGTTTTGGTAGAGCAAAGGAAATTGCACCAGAAAGTCAATTTGAGTTCTTTCTAATTTCTCAAAAAGAGATCAAATTACCTAAATGGATTCGTTTAGGTAAATGGATGAGTAAAGCAGAAATTACGGTTGAGAAATTACCACAACCAAAAATCAAAACTGATTTATTTACCTGCACTCATCCTTTAAATCCTTTGGATGTCATGTTTACTAATCAAGTTATTAGCTATGATGTGGTAAATATGCCACCAGTAAGTCTGATTCAAAATGTGCAAATACAAGGGGAATATTACTATTTTGATGATATCAAAAATGTAAAACTTCCCAAGTTAATGCAATACCGTTTTCGGAGTTAATTATTTTCCAAAACCTTTACCGCTCTTCTTTGTTTTAGGAGAGCGTAAAGGCATTAATTCAGTCATCAAACTACCACGATTTTGTAACATTAACTTGCGATTTCGATCACGTTGATAAGTTGCTATTTCTTCAGCATGAGGATGATCTGGATCTATTTTGAGATGGGTAATAGACACTATATATAGTGCTTTATCTTCATCTTCGGGATTATCGTTCTTGCTGACTAATCGGCACATAATCCCACCTTCATCCCCAGAATAAGCTACCCAATCAACTTCAAATTCTTTCTCTGGATTTATTATGTCTCCTCTTGTCTTCAGCATTTTCAATAATTCTTTTGCCACCTTAACTTTAATTGGTAAACTGGCTTCTAACTTTTTACTAAGTGCTGTTGCTTCAAGATAATTATCAACTGTCATTTGTCTTACTCTTTATTCAATGTTAATTACTTTATACGTTCTATAGTCTGAATCTTTCTTAGTTTTCATTATCTATTTACAAATTGTGCCACACTGCAAAAATTATGCCCCATAGTCTCATCCTTAACATCGTCCCCCAATCTCCAATTTACCCCAATTTTCTCACAGGTAGACATTACCACGCCTTATTTCTTAACTTAGTGAGTTCTGTTGATAGAAAATTAGGAGACTACTTACACGAATCAAACGCCGATAAAGCCTTTACTCTCTCACCATTGCAGGTACAAAACAAACATAAAACCCAATCTTATACTTTGCAATATGCCCATCAAAACCCTATTCCTGCTGGTACTTCTTGTTGGTGGCGTATTTCTTTATTAAATGACAATTTATTTAATCAGCTTACACCTTTATGGTTAAATATAAACCCCAAACAACCTTGGCACTTAGGTTCAGCCAACTTATATATTACCAGCATTCAAGGTACACCCCAATCTAATCAACCTTGGGCAAATGCTTGTAATTATCATCAACTTTATCAACAAGCAAGTGAGAAAGAACGCAATCTTAATTTCATCTTTTCTACACCTGTAGCTTTTCGTCAAGGTGAATTTGATAATGTTTTACCAACAAGGGAGTCTGTTTTCAATAGTCTACTAAATCGGTGGCATAAATATAGCGGTATTGAATTAACCAATATTTCTTTTGAATCAATTTATGCTAGTGCTTTTAATATCAATACTGAAGTTATTAGCAACTATGACAACAAATTTATTGGTTGTTTAGGTGAAATTAGTTATCGCATTCTTGGCAATGTAGAAACAACGGCAATTAAGCAAATTAACGCCTTAGTTGACTTTGCTTTATATGCTGGTATTGGTAGAAAAACAACTATGGGAATGGGAATGGTGAGAAGAAAGTAGGTTGGGTTGACGCAAGGAAACCCAACATGATCATATTCATTATCAACGCTTTTGTTGCAGGGCAAACGCACCTAAATTCTGTAATCCATGCCCAGCAAGGGTTTCAACCTTTAGTTACAAAAATTAACAATCGTCAAAACCTTTGTCCAGTAAGCATTCTAAAAATAAGATGCGCTTGCCCTGGCTTTTGTTGGGTTGCGCTGTCGCTTAACCCAACCTACAAATTAATCAATTTTTTATATCTTATGTCGCTTGAAAATATCAATTCTGATGATTACGTTAGTATCGCTTCTTTAAACCAATATTCCTATTGCCCTCATCGTTGTTGGTTGATTCATTGTGCAGGTGAATTCATTGATAATCAATATACTATTGAGGGTACAAGTTTACATGAACGAGTTCACACAGTCGGAGAACAAAACCGTGAGGAAACTTACCAAATACGGGCGATTTATCTCAAATCAGATCAATATAAACTTATCGGTAAATCTGACTTAATTGAGTTTGAAAATGGCGAATTTTACCCTATTGAATATAAAAGAGGACGTAAAGGAGAATGGGATAATGATGAATTACAAGTTTGCGCTCAAGCTTTGTGTTTGGAGGAAATGACAGGAAAAAATATCAATACTGGCTATATCTATTATGCTCAAACTCATCAACGGAAGTTAGTAGAAATTACCCCAAAATTACGAAGTAGTACGATTGCTACTATTGAAGCTATCCAAACGTTACTGTTTACAGGTGCTATGCCAAAAGCTGTGAAAACAAAACGCTGTGATGGTTGTAGTCTTTATTCTCGATGTTTGCCCCAAGTTGCTGATAAAGTTGGACGTTATCAAGAAGCAAATTGAGAAATTTATACTTGATACAAAAACCTTTCTAAAACTCTTTTTACTGTTACCTGTCACCTGTCTACTGTCACCTATTTTGAGGATTTAATTATGGGTACTCTTTACATCACACAAGATGATGCTTTTATTGGTAAGGTTGATGAACGGATTAATGTGAAATTTGAAAAGAAAATTCTTCAAGATATTCCATTTATTCATATTGAAGGTGTAGTTGTTTTAGGACGAGCAACTATTTCGCCGGCTGTTGTAGATGAGTTAATGACTCGTCATATTCCTCTATCTTTTATCAATAAAATTGGTCACTATTTAGGACGGTTAGAGCCAGAAATGACTGGTAATATTTTCATTCGCAAAGCACAATGGCAAGCAGCAGGAGAAACACCCCAATCTATTCATGCTGTTCAAGGTTTTGTTAGGGGAAAGTTAAAAAATTACCGTCAAACTTTGATGCGTTATCAGCGTGAATTTAATGATCTTGATCTATCTAAAAATATTGCTCGCATTGAACAGGTAATTGCTGCAATTAGTTCAACTGAAAATATCAATTCTTTGCGTGGTTTAGAAGGTTCTGGTAGTGCTGCTTATTTTGGTTGTTTTGATAGTCTGATTCGTAATTCTAAATTTTCTTTTACTAAGCGTGTCCGTCGTCCACCTACAGATCCAGTAAATTCATTGTTAAGTTTTGGTTATTCTTTATTGCGTCATGATGTACAAAGTGCTGTGAATATTGTCGGTTTTGATCCATATTTAGGATATCTACATTTTGATCGCTATAATCGCCCTTCTTTAGCTTTAGACTTAATGGAAGAGTTTCGCCCTTTAGTGGTAGATGCGGTAGTTTTATCTATTTTGAATAAGCAATTATTAACCCCAGCAGATTTTGTGACTGAACCATTAAGCGGTGCTGTTTCTCTCATTCCAGAAGGACGCAAAACTTTTTTGACTTTGTACGAAAAGAAAAAACTATCGGAGTTTAAACACCCGGTAATGGGACGTAAATGTACTTATCGAGAAGCTTTTGAATTACAAGCAAGATTACTGTCCAAGTATTTAATGGGAACAACTGATAAATATCCCCCTTTGGTACTGAAATAAAACTTCTCTACATCAACAAGGTATAACTTCGCAGAGAATTTATGAATGTTGTTATTTCTTACGATATTTCTGAGGATAAACGCCGGACTAAAATCCATAGTATTCTCAAATCCTATGGTCAATGGGTGCAGTATAGTATTTTTGAATGTGAGTTAACTGATACTCAATATGCTAAGTTAAGATCGCGTCTTAATAAACTCATTAAACCTGAAACCGACAGCATTCGCTTGGTTGAGTCGAGGGGGAATAGTCGGGTAAGGTTCAAGCGTCACCGCTCTCCCCTCCCCTAAGAACCGTGCATAAGACTTTCGCACTTACACGGCTCAAGCCTTACTTCAAGCGAGTTGACTTGGTTTTAGAATGTTCCTGTTTGTGACAAGCATGATGCAAGTGCTGTAGGTTTTCAATGCCGTCTTGTCCACCTTGAGCAACGGGAACTATGTGATGGGTGTTTAATTCCTCTCCATTGAATAAAGGTTCACCACAGATAGGACATTTCCAATTTTGGTTTTGAGCGATTTTATACTTCCAAGAGTTTTTCTCCCAGTAGCTCTTTCCATATTTCTGGTGGCGTTTTTCCCAGTATTCTTTGAGTGAAGGGTCATCTGGCGACGCTTCCCCCTTGACCTTTACATGGCGTTCGATGGGCGTGTACGCTATCGGAAATAGGATTATATCCTTTTCTTTCCCTCTACGGTCGCTAGTTATCGTAGCGAATGTCCATTTATTACCATTTATTGTCTTGAAGTAACGCTTCCGAATCCATTTTGTATTTTTGTTGGGATGTCTACGTTTAGCCCAACACCAAAGGTATCGCCATGTTCTACTTTTGATATATTCAAAAGTTTTTTTACTAACAACCCCTTTGTAATAATTGGAAAATCCACGAAGAATTGGATTAAGTCTTTTTATAACTGATTCTTGTTCGCACCCATTCATTGCTCTGATTTCTCGCCCAATTCGTTTGCAGAAGTCCAAGACTTTCTTCTTCGAGGGCTTGATAAGCAATTTGCCATTGTAATGGCGGTGGTTGAATCCAAGAAAGTCAAAACCATCCTCCATCGACGTGATTAACGTCTTTTCCGCACTGAGATTCAGTCCTCTTTCTGATAACCATTGCTGAATCTGGATTTGGGCTTTTTCAAGACTTCCTTTGTCTCTAGCTGTGACAATAAAATCATCAGCATATCTAACCACGCCAAGTTTGGAATTAGTGGATTTTATATAGTTTTCTAATCCATGCAAACCGATGTTGGCTAGAAGGGGTGATATTACTCCTCCCTGTGGTGTGCCTGTCTCTGTTGGGTGATATTTCCCTTCAAAGATAAATCCAGCTTTTAACCATCCTTTTATTAGGTTTCTTTTAGGGAAGTTTCCTAATCGCTTGAGGATAGATTCATGGATAATGTTATCAAAGAAACTTTGAATATCAGCTTCTAGAACCCAAGTATTTCTAGCATTTGGACTTGCATTTAATCTTATCCAGTTTTGTGCTATAGCGTCTTGACAACTTCTTCCGGCTCTGAACCCATAGGAATTTGGTTCAAATATGGCTTCCCATTCGGGTTCTAGTGAATTAACTATTATTGCCTGTTCGATTCTGTCACGCACGGTTGGGATTCCGAGCGGTCGTTTTTTACCGTTGGATTTTGGAATCATTACCCGTTTTGTGGGGTCTTGATTGCCGCCTTTCCAGTTGTTTACCAGCTTCACTCGCTGCTCTGGGGTATTGATTATTTCTTTGTCAATTCCTGCCGTTGCTCTGCCTTTGTTGGTCTGAGTGATTTTCCGAACAGATAATATTAGGTTTGCGTAGCTTCTTTGCATTAACTTTTGGAGACTTCGCAGTTTCTTCCAGTTACCAAGTTTTCTCGCGAGAAAGATTCGTTGACGCAGATTCTTAACCGCTTTATTAATCTGTTTCCAGTTGACCTGATTCCAGTTTTCTAGCGGTTTTCTTAGTCCGTTTGTTGTACTTGCATACACCATCTAACTTGTCATCGAATTAAGTTTCTTTTGTTTAGTCTCTTTCTCATAAGACCCAAGAAAAGTCTGCTATTCCTTTCGGTCAGGGACAAAGTTTGAATCCCTATCCCATCTATTACAGACGGGCGTTCGCTTTTTCTCTCATCCTCTACCCTCCAGAGAGTTCTATCTTCCTCACGGTTGACTTACTATGGGATTTCGACCTTTCCATAGACTCTGTAGGGCTTACCTTGTCGTTTCATTTGGTGTATGTTCTCTGTTAGATGTTGATTTTCCTGCGGTGGGAGTTGTATTCACACGATTCATAGAAAATAAAACTATAAATCTACCCACTTACCTTTTGGTTAGAGCCTATCAGCCTTATTTGGCTCTCTGGGCGATGACGCAGTTTAGACATCAATTCACTTTCGTTCATCTTAGGAGAACTCCCTCTTGCTCCTTACCACGTTTTAGCCCACATTCCGCACCCCAAACTGTCACAGATCAAAAAAGCCCTTAAAGTAGTACATAATAACTAAAGCCAATTCAAAAATTAAGATGCTTAATAAGAATAAGTAGCATTAAAAGGGACGTGGTGTGATAAAGTGAAACTTGGTAACAAAAGAAAAAAATGAATTGATAACCAAATAAGAAATAATTGATGACAACAGAAGTATTAGAGGAAACTGTTGTGAAATTAAAACCTCAAGAAATAGAAATTGAGAACATAGACCATCTAGGGATAGTAGCAGGAATCATAGATTCAATCGGAATAGTAGAAATAATAAATGAATTAATAGGAGTCGAAAAAGACGAAAAAGTAAATGCAGGTCAAGTGGTAAAAGCCATGATAATAAACGGGTTAGGATTTGTCTCCAAACCGTTATATATGTTTCCCAAATATTTTGAAACAATAGCCTGTGAGCATTTAATAGGAGCAGGAGTAAAACCAGAATATCTCAACGACGATAAATTGGGGAGAGTCATGGATAAACTGTTTATAAAAGGCTTAGATACAATCTTTTTTATCATAGCCTTAAAAGCTGCTCAAAAATTTGGAGTATCACTATCAACATCACATCTAGACTCATCATCAATGCACGTGCATGGGCAGTATAACACTAGCTTACCATTCGTAATATTTGAGAGTCAAAAAGTAGGACATAACCAAGAATTAGAAGAATTAGCAGTAAAATCACCAAAAGAAATAACCATCACCTACGGTTATTCTCGTGACCATAGACCAGATTTAAAACAATTCATCATAGAAATGATATGTTCAGGAGATGGAGACATCCCAATATTTTTAAAACTAGCATCGGGAAATCAAGCAGATTCATCATGTTTTGGTCAAATAGCAGTAGAATATCAAAAACAATTAGAAGTTAATAGTCTCATGGTTGCTGACGCTGCTTTATATACAGAATCAAACCTGAAAATGATGTCAGAATTACGTTGGTTATGTCGAGTACCATTAAGCATAAAAGCAGCAAAATCATTAATATCAACATTAGCAGAATCAGAATTTATTGATAGTACAATACCAGGATATAAATTAGCATCAAAAATCCAAAATTATGCAGGGATAGAACAAAGATGGTTAGTAGTGCAAAGTCAAGAAAGAAAAGAATCAGACCTGCATAAGCTCACACAAAAAATTACCAAAGCAGAATCAAAAGCTGTGCAAGATTTGAAAAAGTTATCACAAGAGAGATTTGCATGTGTTGCAGATGCTATCAAGGCATTATCAAAATTATCAAAACAATTCAAATATCATCAAATTCACGAAAGTACGGTGACTAAAGTAAAATCTAATAAAAAAGATACTTCAGGAGAAATATCCTATCAAATATCAGCTACAGTCTCCCAGGATGAAAGTAAAATTAATACAGAATTGCTGAGTGCGGGACGTTTTATTATTGCGACAAATGTTTTAGATTCACAGGAACTAAGCAATGATTCTATGCTCAGGGAATATAAAGCCCAGCAGTCATGTGAGAGGGGGTTTGGTTTTCTCAAAGACCCATTATTTTTTGCCGACAGTATTTTCCTCAAAAGTCCTGAGAGAATAGAGTCTTTGGGAATGATTATGGGTTTATGTCTACTGGTTTATACTTTGGCTCAACGTCATATTAGAAATGCTCTTTTGGAGTCTAAATCAACAATTAAAAATCAATTAGGCAAAGCAACTAATCGTCCTACTTTACGCTGGATTTTTCAATGCTTTCAGTGTATTCATTTGGTTACACTCAATCAGGAGAAACATATTTCTAATTGGAATAAGGACAGAGATTTTATCTTGAGTCTTTTACCAGATGATTGTTTACGTTACTATCAATTAGTCAGCTAATTATCATCTCTATCAATTTAATTTCTCTTGTAAAGATGAGCTAATCTCTTTGATTTATAGCTCCATTTTACTATGTCTATAATTTCGTTTTTTACTTTAATTGATTAGTCTAACTTATAATTGTTTCTTGAATATCTTCTTTCACTTATCTATTGACCTCTCCAGGTGGTGTGCATTCTTATTGCTTCTTATTGAGAATAGATTTTGATGACATTTTTGGTGATTTACTGTTTCTCAAATGCCTTTTTTCACTTTATCTGTTTGTTTTGATGCTCCCTTTGATTTTCATCTCCGTAATTTCCCTCTGTAACATTTTGGGGTGCGGAATGTGGGTTTTAGGCTAGTAGTTAAGGCTACGTTTGTGGTCTGCACTCCGCCTGTTTCGTTACCTACTTGGGCGTGACCAGACTCTGAAAAGAGTCTTTTTACATGAGGGTAGAGAGTGTGAATTCTCTAGGAGAGTCGGCTCTCCGTCCTAAACGACCTTTCAAGTCGCGCTTATTTCCCGCCCCTCTCTGTTAAATCTGGGCGTGCGACTTTCACCGCACCCGGCTCCCGATGTTCTTAGCTTTCGCTTTTGCTCATGTGTATGTAATCGTGGCAGCTTTCATGAATGGCTAGAAGGTTTTTAGTTTTCCAGTTTTGGTGGTTTCCATCAACATGATGTAAATGTACCTTCTCATCACTAAGCATTTTTAGCCCACAGTATCCACATTTATGGTTTTGCCTTTTAAGGGCTTTAGAGGTATCGTTGTTATAGAGCTTACTGTTGCGCTCGCTCCAATAACTCAAATCTCCGTCGTAAGGCGACTTTTCACCTTTGACATTGATGTGTTTATTTTCGGAGTAAGGAACTGCTGGGAACGCCTTATCTAGTAGGTATTGAGCCGAGATACGTGTAAAAACCTGCAAGATGGTCTGGAAACGCTTGCTGTGTCTACATTTCAAAGATTTCTGGAGGAAGATTAATCGCCGACTCCAAAGGTTGAGGAATATTATGTAAATTCACCACATAATCACCGTATCTTTTGATATGTCTTGTAATATAAGGACTCAAAGCAGCAAGGTATCGCATAGGAATCACCTCACCCTGTGACATCAACTTTTGAATCGCCAACGACATATCCACCGTATTTTGCAAAATCACCGCACTGGCCACCAAATCCAAATACTTTAACCGCTTTTCCTGCTCAATCGGATCATTCTCAGTAATCATCCCTTGCTTACCAAAAAATACCCAATCCAGAAAACCATTATACATCTCCACAACATTTGTTACCGCCGTAATTTCCCGTCTCAAAGTAACATTAGAAATATAATCCAGCAGAAACATAGTCCGCACCACCTTACCTAACTCTTGAAAAGCTTGATAAAGACGATTTTTGCGACTGTAGCTCCCCAACTTACGTAACAACGTCGAAGGCATCACCTTCCCAGCCTTAATTGACAGCACCACCCGCATCATGTCAGACCAATGAGTCTGAATTAAACTCCAATTCACCACACCCTTAAACAGTGGCTCAATATGCTGATAGCTCACATCCGTACCAGGACGCACAAAACTAAGATCCTGCCAATTACGGATACGTGGCATCAACTTAATACCCAGAAGATAGGAAATAGCAAACACAGGTCCAGACTGACCTTGAGTATCTGCGTGCAACGTATCCGGCTGAATATCCGAAAGATTTTTCAACAACCCATCCAAAATATAAACCGCTTCCCAAACCCCACAAGTGATGAAGTGAGTAAACAAAGCAATGTATTTATCCGAGACATGATGATAGGCAATACCACCATAACCACCGTAACGAATATGATACTCACTGTGTAAATTATTCTCGTATATCTCAAACTTACTGCCATCCGCTGCCACCTTTTTCCCTGTCCCCCAACAAGAAGGTAAAGTAAACCGATTATAAGCATTAATAACATCCCGAATTGCCGCTTCAATCTTGGCAGCACTAACATGACGACGGTTAGTATAAGAAATTTCATGGGCAGTCACCATACCCCCCGAATGACGAGCCATTTGATTAGGTCCAAGATTGCAACCGTAACCAAAAGTAGTAAAAATATAACGTTCCCCTGGGTCAGATATTTTGGCTTCACTTCCCGACATCAAACCAAAATGTCTAGTCCAATTTAACCAATGCTCAACATTGCACAATATATCTAAAATACTCCGTTCCGGCATCAGCGCCCGGATTTTCGACTCCAATAAATCCACCTCTGGGGGTTGAGTAAATGATGGTGGTTTCTTTAATACAGGGTCGCCCTCCTTATTAATTGTAAATTGTTTATCAACAGCACAAATATTATCTACTTTCTCAGCAACTTGTGTTAAACATAAGCGTAAATGTTCGACAAAATCCGTTGGATTAGCCGGAAAACCAATTAAGTTACAGTAATCTTTTATTAATGGTTCACACTCAACAGGACTTAATAATTGTTCGCGGAAATCCGCGTAGCTTTCCGACCCCACAACACAGGCATCTCCCGTTTTAAATTCAGTCGCCAAATTGTAAAAGATGCAAATTTCTAATTGCTGACGTACCAAAACCTCGGTGTCATCAATTTCGGCGACGACTAGCGCCCGCCAGTTATTACTAATAAAATCCAAATTGATATCAAAAGGCAAATATTTAGAACGTTTGTGTTCATGATCTAACACAAATTGCAAAGCTGCAATCACTGATTCATCCGCAGAAGTAGAGAGAATATCTAGAGAACGCACTAAACTAAACAGTGCTTTGCGGTTGGCAGCATAAAACCGCCACATTAATGGTAAATAGTTATTGGTATTGTACGCCGCAATTTCATCTAATTTTTGTATCAGCAATTCTGCCCCACCATGTTCATCCAAAATTGACTGCACCTGTTCTCCAAATACAGCATTATCCTTGGTTTCCTTGGCTTGTTTGGATGCTTGTAATACTTGTCCCAATGTTGCTAACAACTCTGATGTTTCTGTCAGATGTTTATCCCGGAGTTCCTGCAATCGCAGTTTGGCATTATTTTGAATCTTCAAAATACGTTTAATAAACATCTCAACCAGATAATCACGAGTTTTTACCTGTGCTTCGTACAATAGACATAATAGCAATGTCCGCCGTTTGGGTAAATTAATATCTTGAAATTCTGTGATATCTAAAGTTCTAGCATAAGCAGCAAAATGTCTAACTTTGGTAGGAGTAATATTTTGTAGTAATCGCTTGGCATCTCCAAAAGTCATGAGCATATCAAACTTGTTTTGCAGGAGTTTCATCCCATTTAGTTTGGCACTTTTAGGTGGCGATTTTAATAAATTCAGGGTGGCATTTTCATTATCCTCCTCCTTGTCTATCACCACGAGCAATTGGTCTAAATAAATTTGTTCGGTAGTTGAAAGTCCTTGAGAACAAAGTGTAAATAACCGATTATTGACCATTGACCGAATGTGGCGAATTAATCGGTCAAGGGTGCTAAATGCTGGTAATTCGTATCGTTCTTTCACTAATTCCTCAATTGCCACATTGATTAAATCAGCAGGGTGGTCTTTAATTTGGGCTGCTTCTGCAACTAATGTGGCTATTAATCTTTGACCTGTTTTATCATATTGTTTGACTCCTAAATACTCCCGAATAATATTTTTATAGGTATGACGTTGGCGTTCGGAGGGTATTGCTTTTACTGAGTCTTGTAACTTTAAACACGACCGTAAATGTTTAATTACCGCAATTGGGATCTGTTCAGGATGAGGGAAATATCCTAGACGTTGAAAGGATTTCAACATCACCATTAACCGTAGCAATCCTTCATGGTTCTTGGTTTTAGACTTGACAAACTTGATTTCTGTAGGTGTTGGAGTGTAAAGTTCTGCCAGTTCTTTGGGGTCAGGAAATTGTTTAAATTTGGGATAAGCGGTACGGTCAATTGATGTCATTCAAGTAATATTTAAAACATATAATAATCTAGTGGAAATTTTGAAAATATACTGTTTCAACAAGGCTTTAATCTGAAAACCCGTTTATAAATCAAATACGAGTCTTATATAATACTAAGATTACTCAAAATGGTTTTATCCCTCACTCCCCTACCAAAGAGTATTTTATATTCTTTTGGGTAGAAATTGACAATGCCGATAAAAATGTTGTTTTTTCGCTCAAAAAGTTGTCAATAATTATGAATGTTATGGTGACTCAGTTCAGCTTTGTAGTTCTGGATTAATCAGCATATTTAAGGCGTGACGGGCGGCTGATTCGGCTTTTTGGGAGGTAACTTTCTGGTAGCGTAATGTGGTTTGAATGCTTTCATGTCCCATGAGTGAACGTAATTCTTCTATGCTGATTAATCCTACTCGTTCTGTAGCATAAGTATGGCGTAAATCATGAATGCGTACCCCGGTTAATTCGGGATTGGTATTGGTAATTTCTCGCCAATAATCATGCAATGTATGATAGCTAATTCTACTGACTTTGAGGGTAACTGGATGTTGTGCTGTAAACAATGCGTTGATATTTTTATGTCGTGTGTGTTGGAAATATTTATTTAGTGATTGGGCGGCATCATTGCTATAAAAGCACCACCTTTGTTTGTTGCCTTTTCCCAATACCTGAAATTTCTGATTTTTGATATCTAGGTCTGATAAATTCAGTGCTAAAAGCTCTCCTATTCTACATCCTGTGCGATGCAATAGATGAATTATTGCTGATAGTCGCAAGTCATCTTTGGTTGCTGTATAGAGGATATTTAGCTGGTCTGGTGTTAGATATCTTATGAGAGTATCGCTTTTATGTTCGCCTTTTTCTCGTTGTGGGGGACGCTGTTTTAATCCCTGAATTGGGTTGATTTTTATATACTCTTGTTGGACGGCGAAGTTAAATAGACTTTGCAGTATTGCTTGATGCTTATGGTGGGTTGTGTATTTTAAATGTGAGAGGCTATCTAGATACTCTATTAATGTTTGCTTACTGATTATTTCGATTAGCCAACTTCCATATTCTGCTAGGAAGTTTAAGAGGGTTAGTTCGTAGGTTTTAATGGTACTGGGTGCTAGTCCAGTCCGTTCTAAAAATTTGACGGCAACGGTGGCTAATGTGACAGCTTGCTTCACGGAAATTTGTGTGTTTTTAGCAAGGTTATTTATTCCTAAATTATATATCTTTTAGGGAGAAATATTGGCAGTGTTTTATGGATACTTTTAAAACTCCAAAACCTGGAGAATCTCTGTCCGACTATGTTTTGCGGATGAGAAAGGAACTCAATTTAACTCAGTTTGAGGTGGCGAATGCGGCTGGTGTTCATTCTCGCTCTGTGGGGAAGATTGAACGGGGATTGACAAGGAAACTTAGCCATAAAACTCTTGGCGGTCTTGCTTTGGCTTTGTCTGTGCCTGTTGAGTATTTGCAGGCTGTTGTCAGGGGAGAAGAGGTTCTGGTAATGGCAGCGATTAAGTTTTGCCCCCAATGTTGGAATCCTGGTGGCGTTGTGGATTCAATGTGGGGAAATGTTCGGGCTAGGTTTTGTTATCTATGCGGTACGCAATTACGGTCTAGTTGTGCTAATTGTGGTGAGTTGGTGGTGTCGTTGAGGTATAAGTTTTGTCCTCTGTGTGGAAAACCTTATAAGGATGGGGGGAAAAATTGTTGAAAGCTAGACACAGTAGGCATTTCCAGACCATCTTGCAGGTTTTTACACGTATCTCGGCTCAATACCTTGAAACCATCTGCTAACCAACTACCATCAGAGCGGGTGATAGTATCAGGTCCTGTAATTGTTACACCAGTTGCACTCTTTTCTGTTGTCAAAGTTTGATCAAGAGAAGACTCATCAACAATCGTATTCAGATTGTCTTCATCAGGTAGATTACGACGTAGGGTGATTTTATTGTCAGTGACTTCATCAATGGTAAATGTTCCATTATTAGAATTACTGCCGCTAATTGTTAAGGTCTGACCAGGCAAGAATCCATCATCAAGCCAACTGCCAGCATTTCGGGAAATAGTATCGCTACTTTGAATTGATACTCTATTTTCCCCTGTCTTGCTCGTAAAGACATTTCCTTCAACTAGGGTCAATAAATCACCATTTATTGCTGCTATTTCATAATTTCCATCATTTTCGTTATCCTCAGTACCAGATATGGTAATGATCTGACCGACTTCAAAGCCATCATTGCTCCAGTCACCAGCACTACGCTGAATCATATCAGATCCGACAACTTCCACATTGGAACTACTACCACTGATGGCTAACTCTGAATCGTCGGCTAGAGTAATTATATTCCCATCAATTGAGGCAATCTCGTAGCTACCATCATTATCTCCATCATTATCATCAGTACCGGATATGGTAATTATCTGACCTTCAACAAAGTTATCTGTATTCCAATTTCCTGAACGAGTTATGGTATCAGGAGCATTATCATTCTTGGTAAAAGTTAAATCACCAGTAAAAACAACGGGAATAAACGTTAAACTAGGATTTCCTTGCAAAGAGACATCTTGAAAATCTAGGGAAGGATTACCTGTAAGGGCAACATCATTAAACGTGAGCGTAGGATTTCCAGAAAGCTCTTTTTCGTTACCGATAAAGGCTTTAGTGACGTTCTCTACGGTGGTTAAACCTACGGACGCTCCGATACCAACAGTACCGCCACCAGAAATAGGATCAAGAGGCTTGAAGATGTTAACTCCACCAAGGGTGAAGTTATAGACACGGGGATCACTTGTGGATCGAATGACTAAATCTTCTTGTGCCGTAATCTTCGCCGTATCTTCGATAAAAGCTTGGGAAGTGGTGTTTAAGTTAATTAGGGAAGCGGCACCAAAAACTCCCAGTTTCTCTGACTTGCCATTAGAAGAAGTTACGGTAATTGAACGCTCTTCAGTATCAGAAGTAACTACAATGCTGCCAGTTGTAGCCTTAACTTCTGCTCCATCTCCAATGGTAGCGATAGCAGAATTATCAATATTGTAAAGGGTGAACGCACCACCAATTCCGGACTTAGGCTGAGAGGGTTCATTAAGCTTATATTTTTCATTAACCCCCGCCTTCTGAGCGGCAGAGTTAATAGGTGAAGCAAACCGACCAAGTAAAAACTTATCAACGAAACTATAACTGAACTTAGATGAACCGCCAACAAGGTTCATCACATTCATTTCTGTCCGGCCAAACACCTCGATATTTCCAGTTTTGGAAGTAACGTTGGCATTATCAGCGATTTCGGCACGAGCAGTATTGGTAAAGTTCATGAGTTCTACCGCACCCGCTAGACCAAACTTACTACCTGCACTACCATTTTTCACAAAACTGGTAAAAATAGTATCTATTCCTGGGGTGCCTTCATCAAAATAAGCAGCTTTTAAAAAGGAGATGACCTCATCTACTGAGTCAAAGTCAAAGGCGAGTAATTCTGCCAGAGTATTGAGAGAACTTTCCCAAGGGAAGGGAATTTCGATTTGGGCATCTACGGTAATATCCCCTTCTGCTGTTACGGTCGCACTTTCCCCAATATAAGCGTGAACATCATTACTATAATCCCCCACAATAACAGCACCACCAATAGAAGCTCCATCAGATGTGGTATTAGCTGTCGCAGAAACATTCATACTATCTGACAGACTAGCTGTCACTTCTACCGTTCCTGCTGCTGTTATTTGTGCATTTTCTGCGATGTAAGCTTTGACAACTTGTTCTGTATCAGCAATTGTAATCGCTCCACCGAGATTAAGTTTGCCACTTTTGAGGGTAGGGAATAACTTACCGAGAACTTTCTCTCCAATAAATCCGGCAACGCCTTTAACACCCGCACTTTCTAGAGCCTTTTTCCCTGAATCTTTAAAGAAGCTATTAAACTGTTGGGAAAGTTGCTGGGTAAATCCGAGATTTTGAGTGTTGCCTAAGTTTGCAGCGTCAGTTACGGTTAAGTTCCCATCGGTTTCAGCTGTAGCTGTGACCTGAATAGTGCCTGTACTGTCCGTTGTTATTGCTGTACCATCAATATGGGCTTCAGTTATGGTATCAACTAAATTCAGCCCTACTGTTATGCTCGCACCACTTTGTCCCGCATTCGAGACAGAAGATGCTACAGCCACATCAATACCAGATTCAGAGGAGACATTAATGCCCTTTGCTGTAATGGTAGTATCCGCACCAGTAAAAGCCTTAGTTTCTGAAGTAGTAATAGCTCCCGCAAAAGTTAAATTAACGGGAGTATTTTTAGCAGTAGCAGTTGATGTTGCAGTGACTAAATTTGAAGTAGTGGAAAGTACCTGTACTTGATTAGAGGCTGTGATCGTGGTATTGCCTTCCACAGAAGCGATCGCCGTTGCTGTGGATTCAGCATAAGCTGCGGCTACATTAAATATCTTCTTGATGCCCAAAGCTGGACCTAGAGGAGTTGCTCGACCGTCTGCGTTGGCTTTAATTTCAACGCTCCCTGTGGTTGCTGTAATCTTTGAGTTACCTTTTATTTGGGTTGTTGCCGTTGTATTCGCGATGGATACAAAGGCTGAACCACCAAACGGAAACAGTGATGTAAGGAATGTATTGGCTATAGCTTCTGTACCAGGTAAAACAGATGTGCCAAAGACTCGGATAACGCCAAAAGTCGTTTCGTTTTCTGTAAATTCTTCTCCATCTTCTAGAGTGATGGTATCACCAGAAATACTGGCTACTTTGTAAATATTGTCATTATTTTGAGAATCAACAATAGTTATAGTTGGAATAAAAGTTCCCAATCGGCTTATAAAACCATCCAATAACCAGTTTCCACTTCCACCAGTTCTCTTAATTGTGGCAGGACTAGCCCCGTTATCTTTTAATTCAAGGGTCATATTTCCAGAATCAGACATCTCTATTTCAAGAGGGGGAACTAGCGTCGTATCGGCATTAGCATCGATAATGACACTGGTACCCACAATGGTCGAACTATCCACCGCAATTTCAGCTATAGCGTCTTTCTTGAAACCGAACACCCCGAACCGCTCAGAAGCTGCCGCATTGAGTTCAATCAATCCTCCTCTTATTTCGGCAGATGATAGATTAATAGATGATCCAGGACTGGGGTTATCATCAAGTCGGACGATACTATAGGCATCAACATCAAGTTTGATTGCTCCGGCTAAGAAGGTACTCTTATCTTGGACTTGTGCAAGGAGTTTAGAGCCACTTTTTAGGTTAATATCTTGTCCAGTAAAGCTTATTCTGCCTGAGTTACCTGTGGAAGAACTACTGCTTATATTTACCCCAGATTCTATCTTGCGGGTAGAGATAGTAACACCTGAGTTGACTGTGATGGTCTCCGCATCGACAGTTAAATTACCACCGCCCAAGAGGGTATTGCCCGCAAATATAACTGTGTCATCTCCTAACAAGAGATCGTCGATAAAATCGCCCAGTATGGGAATACCTGATGTTATATCGCTGCCTGCCACGGTAATATTAGCTGTTACACCATGACCGAGATCATTGAAAGTTAATGTATCGTCACCTTCATCAAGAAAGATAGTTATAGAGGTGGCATCCTTGGCAAAAGTATTTCCTATTATCTCTCTGTCATCTTTTTTGATAGTGAAGTTATTTCCACTGATATGCAAGAGATTAGAATCAGTCAAGTCCTGTGCAATTACTAAGTTATCGTTATTGCTGGAGCCAAATATTTCAATAACCCCCATTGCAAGGGCAAAATCATATTTTTCCAAAACTACTGTGTCAAAGGGATTTGATGACTCAATTGCTCCGGACTGAAACTCTAAAACCCAATCTCCCCCTGCACCAGTTAAATCATTTGAAGCGGCAACATCTGTACCAGTCAGTTGGGCAATTTGATTAACAAAAGATTCACCAAGTGTTCCGTCGGCAATATTACAACCATAAAAAAGAATATCCCCCTGTTCGGTGAGAGCATTCCCCCAACCCATTAATTGATCATAGTAGCTCTCTAAATTTCCAGTATTGAGATTTGTATTACCCAGTTGTGTGCTACCTGCATCACCATGAGAAAAAATATGGATTGTATTAATATTCGTGTAATTATTTAATATTTCGCCTATTTGCTCTACTCCATTGCGATCGCTCTCTAGTACAACAACTCCTACAGATGAGTCTAGATTCGATAAAATTTGTCCATAGTTTTGAACTGATGAATCAACAAAAACCAATGTGTCTAAGCCGTAGCTCGGTAAAACACTGGGTGGATGTTTATGAAACAAGGGATCTGCTAATTCTTCTAGACTTGACGAGTTTAGAGGGTTGGATGTATCGAGGTTGTGGGGATTGATATCATTGAGACTCATTTTTACTTAGTCCTTTGTTAATAATTGGGGGAATGATTGGTGTAGGAAATACGTGAACAGTAAATTTGAATAAAAGATTACGACATATGTACTGAGAAAACCTATCAAATAGGGTGTATGGCCTTCAGCTATTTCAACCAGACTACTAATGACTATAGCTATACTGCAAACGGTTCATAGTTTAACCAAATATAGAACCCCTCTCCAAACCTCTCCCCGCAACGGGGAGAGGCTTTGAACTTGTTCTTTGTATTGTAAAAAAGTCCAGATTTTAGCCGTTTTTAGTATACTTACAGCACTTCCGGCTGTTATGAGATACAGTTTTTATCGTCAAACCATTAGGGGGCGGGGAAACCCAGCCATCGATTGTGTTTAATTAGAGCGAGAACCGCCGTAAATAAGCTAAGTCATTGTCATTAGATTACCATACTTGTTGTGGCTCGCAATTATAAATACTCCGGCTTGCAAACAAGACATTTTCCGGCTCACATTATTTGCAACTGAAATGTTGGTTCGGCTCAAATTATCTGCAACTAGGCTCAGATTATTTGCAACCAGTTTGCAATCATTACTCCCCGGCTCACATTAATTGCAAATAAGCTAGAAGTTATTAGCTGCAATAACTGGGGACAATGCGATCCAATAGGTGCATTTTGGCAATCCAAAATTTCTGTTGCGAGTTTTAGTTGATCATTTGATAGAACTAGGGAGGTAAGATGTCCATTTTACCCTCAATTCTCTTTTAAGACTCACAACGGAAAGAATGTTCTGTAACCAGTTTTCTGGTGCGAGTTCAGTTGCAATTAATGTGAGTCGATATTTATAATTGCAAGCCCATTTGCATTTAATTTGAGCCAGAATACAATCTTAATTGCAATTAATGTGAGTCAGAAATTTTCTTGTTTGCGAGCCGGAGGGTTTATGATTGCAAGCCGCAACACATACTGACCATGCATATTCTTACAATGTGAATTTTTATATTGATACAATCTGTATGATTAGTGTCACGAAGTTTTCGCTACGATGGAATGGAGAGAATAAAGTGTAAAGAGGCGAAAATGGAAAAAAGCCAGAAATATACCTGTAGCTGGATTAAACGCCTAAAAAAGACTAGGAATCTTAATTTAGCAAAGGTATTGAATATTGGCTAGTATTCTAGTTAGACGATTATTTATGAATGGGGAATGAAGTATGGGAGAAGCTAAACGCAGAAAACAGCTTTTGGGTGATGTCTACGGTTCGCAGGTTAATTTAGAAAAATGCCCTCTTCCTGCGGAAATTAGCCTTGGATATGTGAGCGATGAGGCATTGTCAAGCACCACAGCCCAGATGCATAGGATGCCAAGTGATTTTAAATCCACTTTCTTCACCTCTTTGCTCAAGGCTAAAAGCACTGAACAGCCGGGAATTGTTTTTGCTGAATCTCTAAAGTTTTCTGGTGGTGTTGGTGTCGAAATTACATTTAGGAATGACATAGAAACTTTTGTTAAGTCCAGGTGTAATAAATCTTCTCAAGCCTTACAACTAATACAAAAGCTCCGAAGTATAAACTACAAAACTAGCAGAGTGATAGCTCTTCTTGCTGGCTCTCATACCCCCACACTCGCTATCAATGTCTATTCTCTCCCCCAAATTGAAACACTACTTAAGTGCTTCAATGAAGATATCCCCATCAAACTATAGCAACTCAAAAGAAAAGATTTTTGAGCAAAAGCTTTTACCGCAACGGGGTCATCACAGCTTGTATAAACAGATGTAGCAAAAATAAAAGTTAGAAATCAAACTAATGTTAGGTTGCATCGGTGCAAAAGTTCTGTATGATCTTGCTAATACGTAAATAAAATGAGTAATGGAGGTGAAGAGATAACAACCGCAAAAACGGCAAAAGGACAAAACGATACTAAGTAGTAAACGCTTTGTCCCATCATAGAATTGCCGATTTTAACTTTGCTCCATCTATTAGAGCGGGGTTAATTTTACAGAAACCGTATCAGAGCGGGGTTAATTTCAAAGAAACCGAAGAAGTGGCATGAAGTTTAGGACGCTTTACCCACCAATTGGCTTTCTTGAGATTAAATTTTGCTGCACCCCCAAAAGAGGGGGAACAGGGGGAACCGTTCCTCTATATTATATTGATTGCTGTAACATGAACAGCCTTCCAACTGGAATATTTTGGGAAAATAAATAATCTGACTGAGGATGTCCCCACCAAGATTACTGCTTGAGACAGGGTATATAGTGTGGAAAGTGATGAACAGTAAGAGTTTTAGCAGTTTAGCCAACCTCCTAGCCCTTACTGTTCACAGGATCTAAAAAAAAAGATAGGGTGAGAAGTGCAGGGAAACAAAGAGAAATTATTAAATGAGTTTCTTTCTTGTCTCCCCATCTCCCCAACAACAACTGACCAAACCCCTGATTTTTAGATAACCTGTGTAAGTCCCAAGATTCTTTATTTTTCGCCAAAAAATAAACAAACCCAGAAAGAAGCAGCAGCAAATCTCATAAATATGTAAGAGCAGCATGAATAACCCCCTCTGATACCCAGAAAAACCAAGTATCAAGAGGAATCTACCGTGTTAAATAACAAAGACCTAACATCAGTTAATCAATCTCCTGTTCCACAACATCCAGAACAGCAAGCAAACAGCCAAACATCAGCTTCTCAAAATCATCTAGAGCAGCAAGCAAACAGCCAGTCTCCGGTTCACCTCCCCAACAACCTTACAGAAGCCGAATATCACGAACTAGCAATTAGCAGCGCCATCCATCCAGAACTGATAGAGCGAAACTTCATCCACATTGCCGGCGATACAGTTCTCAACTACCTGTTCATCTCCAACGCCATCCCTCGCTTAAACACAGGTAGAGTAACCAGCCCCTTCCTCAAACTGTACCAATACGCCACAGAGGGGGGGATATGGATTAGTGGACTAGACCCCTTAAATAACTGGCAATCAATGGAGTGGGGACGATTCAAACCCACCCAAGGGCGTATTGACAAAAATGGCAAAATAGTTAAATACGAATCACCACCAAAAACACCCAACCGTGTCACCTACTTTGATGTTCCCGACTGCATTTGGGATAACGTTGCAGCACGTTACAATATCAAACGAGATTATTCTCCCCCAGCACAGCGTTTACAAGACCAATTAAATCCCCTCTCGTTTTGGGAAACTCCCGTCTTGTTTTGGGCATTGGTACTGTTGCTATGGAGTAATAACAAACAACAAACAGAAATAGCAGAAACTCCATTCTCATTGTGGAAATGGTTAGTAATGCTATTAAGCAAGAAAAAACAACAAACAGAGACAGTAGCAACTCCACTCTCATTTGGAGAATGGGTACTGCTGCTATTGAGCAATAACCAACAACAAACAGAGATAGCAGAAACTCCACTCTCATTTTGGAAGTGGGTCGTGCGGCTATTGAGCAATAACCAACAACAAACAGAAATAGTCGAAACTCCCCTTTCATTTTGGGAATGGGTAATGATGCACCCAGAAATCCCGATTATTCTGTGTGAAGGTGAGAAAAAAGCAGCTTCCTTATTAAGTCAAGGATTTGTAGCGATCGCACTCCCTGGTATTTGGAGCGGACGGATTGGCAAAAAAGACTTTGACGAACGGTTACACCCCGACATCATGCCCCTTGCCCAACCAGGGCGTAAATTCATTATTCTCTTCGACTACGAAACCAAATCCAAAACCCGTTGGTCAATATTCCAAGCCACCTTGCGTACAGGCAAAACCATTGAAGCTGTAGGTTGTACCTGTGAAGTCGCACTGCTACCAGGTCCCGAAAAAGGCGTAGATGATTTTATTGTCGAACGCAGTAAATTAATCGAAAGTGGACAAACAGTTAAATACAGTCAATTCATTGAGCAGAATCGAACTAATACCCCCAATCAAGCAATTAATCAGACTTTACTGATTGAAGGCAATCAATTAGACAATGATGGTCAAATAGTAGAATGTCCTCATGTACTTAATCAGTTTTTACCAGTTCAAGAAAATCAGCTAACTGATAACTATCAAGCCATAAAGTGTCATCAAACAGCTAATCAAAACTCACTAGTTGACAACAATAAACTTACCAACGATGGTCAATTTACAGAACAGCATGAAGTAATTAATCAAAATTCATCAGTTCAAATTACTCAAATAAACGCCTTACTAACCATCATAATTGATGACGCAGTTAGTTTAAAACAATACCAACGCTTATTCCACACTAGGCATCGAGGACTAAGCAGCAAATACAAACCAGATATTCGGGTCAACGTCAAATTCCTGTCATCAGCTGAAAAACTTCCCAAATCCGGGCTGGTAGTATTGTCCAGCGACATGGGGACAAACAAAACCGGACGCATGGCTCAATGGCGGGAAGCAAATCCTGATGTCAAATTCCTCAACACCGGACATCGGGTTAACCTACTGAAAAACTTAGCAACCCGTCTTAAAACAGATATGTACTCTGATTTAAGTTATGCAGGTTTAGCCAAAGCACAAGCTCTCAGCATCACGATTGACAGCTTACATAAGCTTAACACCCAAATGCTTAACTACGGCTGTGTGTTTATTGATGAAGCTTGCCAATACTTAACTCACCTACTGCACAGTAAAACCTGTAAAGAATATCGAGCGCAAATACTGGAAGTGTTGGAATATATCGTTTATAACGCCCCGCTAGTAATCATCGCTGATGCCCACATGGACGACATCACAGTAGAATTCTTCCGCGCCATGCGTCCACCAGAGGAAAAACCCTTTATTCTCAAAAACGATTGGAGAAATGGCGATCGCTTAATTTATTGGTATGAAGGCAATAACTCCTCAGCCATAGTTGCCCAGATTTCCGCCGCGCTGATGAACAAACAGAAAATCATGGTAGCTTCTGACTCCAAGCGTTTCATTAAGAAATTAGAACAATCCCTTACCATGAAAGTACGGATAGAAGAGGCAGGGAGCAGGGAGCAGGTAGCAGGGGAGCAGGGGAGCAGGGGAGCAGAGGGACTGGATACCTTTACGGTAGTTAAAGATGGCGCAACTCAAACTTTGTCACAGGTAAATTCAGCATTATCTGCAACAGATAAAAATGAAAATTCTCAAATATTACAGGTAAATTCCACATCATCAAATCATTCCCCCACACCCGATACCCAACACCATTCAGACTTAGAAGTGAACGCTCAGTCAAACACTAACGCTCACAAAAGCACCACATCCAGACTGAGATTATGGTCTATTCACTCAGACAACTCAGGTAGCGAAGAAAACGTAGCCTTCATCAAAGATATTACCAACGCCGTCAAAGATGTTGATGCCCTGTTAACCTCCCCCAGTCTCGGTACAGGAGTAGACATCAACGAATATCACTTTGACGTAGTATATGGCATCTTTCACGCCAAATCCCAAACCGCTACCGAATGCGCCCAACAACTATACCGCTATCGTCCCCACGTCCCCATTCATGTATGGGTTGCCCCCCGTCCTCCCTTTGGTTATCAGGAAACCAACGCCCAGAAAATCAAAGAACGAATCCTGCAAACCAACGAAGTTACGGCTTTCCTCATCCGCATTGACAAGGAAACTGGACGCAGAGGCGTAGAAAAAGATTGGGCATTAGATACTTATTGTCAAATTCTTGCTGCCCGTAACCGCTCTATCAACAATCTGCGGACTGATTTACAAGATCTATTAACAGAAATGGGGAATAAAATCATCTCCATGGGTGGTGATGAAGATACATTTGCCCTAGACCAGATGAAAAAAGCTGCTGCGGCTTTAGATACGGCTTATTACTCAGCAGTAACCAGAGCCAAGAATATCTCCCCGACTGAATATCGTCAGCGTCAAAATAAAGATTACCTTAAACCTGAAGAAGTGTTTGAATGTGAGAAATTCCGCCTTCAAGATACTTATGGTATTGAAGTAACAGAATCACTAGTAGAAAAAGATGCTGGTGGTAAATTAAGTCGAGCCATTTCCGCATTTGAGGCCATCCTCAAAGAACCAGATGGGACAATTTTTGACACTAATAGCAATAGACAATACCCAGCCCCACCAACAATTGTGGCAGAGAAAGACCGCCAAGAGCGAGAACATCTGCCTTTATGTATGGACTGGGGTAATTATTCAGCTAAATGGTTAGCCAGGTTTAATTTAGGACTGCATCACATTTTAAAACGGTTAGTAGCAGGAGAGGAAGTTACTGCTCGTGATCCTGATTTATTGAGAATGGTAGCACTTGCTAAAGAATACGGGGTGTATATAAAAACGATTTTGGGCTTTACAGTTCCAGATAAATGTCAACCCATCTGGTTGTTGGGGACTTTATTAGACCAACTGGGATTAAAGTTGGATGACCGCAAGGAGGGTCCACGTGGGAAACAGGTAAAACTTTTCTTCCTTTCTCCAGGGGAATTGGATTTTGCCCTCCAGGTAATTGCTCACAGAGAGCATAAGCGGAACATGAAGCAGGAAAGGGCGCAGCAAGCTCAGGAATCACAACGACATTATCAGGCTGGAATGCAGTCTAGATATGGGGTTGCGCCTCCACCTAACCCCGTATCCACTCCCCCCCCTAATGGTATAGGGAAACCTCTAGGGGAGGGGGTGAATACTACGGTAGATCTAGTCGATTTTGCAGCTTGTTCTAGAGATGGTAATAACCCTTCTTTAGTTAATGGTGCTGATGGAGTCGATTTTAGGCAGTTTCAACCCGATGATGGCGATAACACTTCCTTGGTTAATTGTGTTGAGTTACTGAGAGCGAGTTTGAAAAAGGGTGTGGAGGCGATAAAGTCGGTTCTTCGTTCCTGGAGTGAGGATAGAAGATGGGGGGCTGTGTTGTTGCTGGAGGATATTGCTGCTCAAGAATTGCGATCGCTGGAACAGTTGATGCCACAATTTTATGATTGGTTGAGCGAGTCGGTTTTACCAATGGATTGTTAGTGTAATGGATAGGGAATGGATCTGTATTGGAGCTATTTTGGATCTTAATTGGCACATTTTTTTTGATGAAACTGTTTCATTGAAAATGTGAATATGATTGATTCAACTTGGGATTTTTTTTGTTGAACTTGTAAATGCTCATGGGAGAAGTTGAATTTTTCTCAGCATGATTTTCAAAGAGTGAAACGAGAAAGTGAACAAAGTAAATCAGTTAGTAGTGCAGTAGTAGAAGTATCTACACCAGAAATGGCAAACCCGAAACCCTTGGTTTTTTTGCTGGTTTGGCTGCTGTCTTTTTAGTAGAGAGATGCACATTGCGACATAGCTTGCTACTCGCCAAACGTTGTTTTTGGGCGGCTCGAATCAACAATTTGAGTGGCATTCAATTGGCATTCAATTGGCGTTGGATTGGCATTTTTTGACTATTATTTTGTCAATAAACCTTTTTATTGACAGGTTAAATATATACTAAATGTACTTAATAATGTAATATTGGCGTAAGTATGGCGTAGTATTGGCATTGAAGTGGCGTTGAGTTGGCACTGATTTGGCATTGAAGTGGCATTGAAGTGGCGTTGAAATGGCACATTTTTTTAATGAAACTGTTTCATTAAAAATGTGAGTATGATTGATTCAACTTGAGATTTTTTTGTTGAACTTGTAAATGCTCGTGAGAAAAGTTGAAATTTTATGACGATGATTTTTACTGGTCAGATAATAACGTGATTAAAGAAATAAAATTATCTTCTCAGTAGTGCAGTGGTACAAAGAAGCATCTACATTAAAACAACAAACCATACTAAGGGACTTACTCGCAAAATTAGAAAAGCAATTTACAGAAACTACCAAATTAGATGGGATGATTTGGGAGAATATGCTGGGATATCATATAAATACTTGGTATATCATATAAATATATGATGGGTTTTTCCTAAAATTACCCAAATCTTGAAATTGTGCAAGAGGTACTTGCACAAATATTAGAAAATTATTGACACTATTTTCATCACAATGACCGAAATTACAGCTAACTATGATGAAACCTGGAAAGAAGCAACCTTGAGATTATTTTGATTCATTTCTCGCCTTCTTTTATCCAGAAATCTATCAACAAATAGATTGGACTAAAACCCCCATTTCTCTAGATAAAGAATTAGAACAGATTACCGCATCTGCCGACAGTAAAACCCGCCACGCTGATAAATTATTTAAAGTGTGGTTATTAGATAATCAAGAGGTTTGGATATTAATTCATGTAGAAGTACAAAGTCAATATGATAAAGAATTTTCCCAAAGAATGTTTATCTACAACTATCGTTCTTTTGATTTATATCAAAAACCAGTGATTAGTTTAGCCATACTAGGAGATGGAACTAAAAGTTGGCGACCTAGTTCTTACCAGTATGGTTTAGGAAGTAGTCAATTAATCTTTAATTTTTCTATCGTCAAGCTTCTAGATTATCAATGGGAGGAGTTAGAGCAAAGTAATAATATTTTTGCTATAGTGGTAATGGCACATTTAAAGACTAAAGCCACTAATAGCAATTTGTCAGCTAGGGAACAGTGGAAATGGAACTTAGCTAGATTACTTTATGAAAGAGGTTATAACCGTAAAGAAATTGTTGATTTGTATAAGGTCATTGATTTAATGATGGCTTTATCTGAAGACTTGCAATTAAGTTTTGAAGAAAAATTAGCTAATTATCAAGAGGAACGAAAAATGCCATTATTAACTAACATTGAAAGACGGACTATAGAAAAAACTCGGAAACAAGATATTATCAAACTTGTACAAGTGCGGTTTGGTGATATTCCCGAAAATTTGATTGCCAGCATTAATCAAATTGATAAGACATCTTTTTTAGAACAACTTCTAATATCAACAATTAGCATTAGTTCTTTAGAAGAATTTGCACAGCTTGTTCACTCTAATTTACCAGAATCAGATTAATAAATGTAAGTTGGGTTAAGCAACAGCCCAACCGAATAACAGCATTGATAAGGTTGATTGAATTTGTGCAACAGGTTGTTGCCTAAATTCTTTGGGGTGATAATATCCGCATTTTAGATACTGCTGTGGATGATTTTGTTAAGCATCCCCAAACAGTCCATCCAAATCCTGAGATGAAGCCTTACCTTGGATCAAAGTAGAAGGACGCTGCTTTTCTTGTTCTTCTACCAACGTATCTGACTCTACATTTGTCATACCATTGTGGGTATTAGTATTAGCTGAACTCATTACTGGAGCCACAGACGTAACATAATTTGGCAGTACAAACTGTGGTTGTTCCACACCCAAAGCCAAGCGCAGATTACTGCCATGTTTATTTAAAACATCCTGTGATTCCCAACAAGCAAACCGCAATTGTTCCGGTGTATATTCCCCACTGTGATATCGAGCCAAAGGTAACAAAGCTGCTACCAAAATATCCGACACCTTGCGATTGACCTCTTCCTTTGAGAGAGAATTCAAATAATCAACCACTTCTGCCATTGGTTCGCCTTCATAAGGCTGAAGACGCAAACTTAAACTCTTCCGTTTTTTCCTGATTTTATTCATTGACCCTTGCTTCCTCCCTCCTTTTTATCGGGACTAAAAACAGACGATTAATCAAAATCAAAAACAGCTAACTATTTCCTTTGTCCAGCAAATAATCAAACATCCCAAAGCAGTCAATGAGCCTTTGAGACAGACATTGCTCACCATCTATCGCTTTATCTAAATCAAAAGTTTTTTTCACAATCTCAGCAATACCAGCCCCCCAAATCATCGGCGTGAAATTTTTGCTCTGATTGCGCCGTTCATAACTGCTACCTCTCACCTTTTTTTGTGAACCCCAACTAGACCCAGACTCATAAGAAGTAGTAACTTCACAGTTGAAATAAATCTCCAATTCCGGCTCCAAATGGTAAGCAGCACCACCGCCAATAATCACCTCATCCAATTTTGTCGGCAGCAGTCGATTTAACCACCGCTCTAACTTATCCCCATATTCAGCCGTCGCTCGCTCAATTGCTTGAGCAATATCTCGAATTTCCCTAGTTCTTAAATTCGTGTCTTTAGCACTAGCTAATGGGCGCATCTAAGGCTTGGGGGATGCGGAAAAAACAGGAGAAAACAGGTCATCAAAGCGACCATTAACCCAAGCCAATCGTAGATGTAACAAATGGTTAAAACCAGGTTCGCTCCAACGCATACCAACACCTTTAAACCGTTGCTGAATTAACCACTTACAAGCACTTTCCACCATACCGCTACCTAAAGGTAAACCTAGTTCCTTATAACGCTGATAGTTGATATGTGACTGATGTGTAAAAAGATAATTATGAACATTGGTTAAAGTTCTCAGGACATCAGATGATAATCCGCGAAGTTGAATAGTTTCAGCTAATTTGGCAATCACTTGCGCTTCGAGACCATGACGCAGTTGATGCCGCAAATACTTAAACCATTGATTAGCTTTAGTAGTTCGACCATCATAAGCTGCCGATGCTGCCTTCCACAGATTTTGTGCGGCATGATAAAAGTCTAAGATAGCAATGGCGGTGGCAGAAAAGCATTGATGATAAAGATTCCAAAACCCCTTACCACCATCACTAATCCAGACCAATTGGGGTGCTGACTGCCATTGTTGTCGCAGTGCTTCTAGCATTAAACGTGGACGCAGGGCATCAATATCTCCTAACACAGCGACCAATCTGCGTTGGTGCAGACGGAAAAACTCCTTTCCTTTACGGGTGACTCCTTGTCCTAATCTGGACAAAATAGCCACTTTTACCTCTCGCCATTGGGTTTTCCCATCAGGTTTACCCGGATGAGGACGCATGGGTATCATTACTCCATCTGCACCTATCACTAACGGCATTTTTGCTATTGCCTGAGTCATTGTCTCCGGTGTTGGCGGATTCCCAAGGGATAGTTGATTTATCTCTGTCTCCAGTTTCGCCATTGCCCGCTTTCCCATGCTTTGTACCCAATTCCATATCGTCTTTGCACTGATTTCTACTCCCGTTAATTGGTGTAATATTATTCTTACTGTTTCAAATGGCAGAAATACCGCTAATAAACACCCCATTTGCACTAATTCCCAGCTAGTTTGTTGGCATGGTTCTATTTCCAGGGCTTGATCTAATGGAGCTATTTGCGTTTCTTTACATCCTTCAGGGCATCGCCCGACTCTTCTTGACCACGATACTTGCCCTAACAGTGTTTCCATCTGTCTTGGTCGCATTCCTTTGCTTCTCAACCGCTTTCCGCAATGGCTACAGGTTGGCCAATTGTTTGGCTGCTCTGCTCTAAAAGACAATTCTTGCTCTACAACCCACATTCCGCACCCCAAACTGTCACAGATCAAAAAAGCCCTTAAAGTAGTACATAATAACTAAAGCCAATTCAAAAATTAAGATGCTTAATAAGAATAAGTAGCATTAAAAGGGACGTGGTGTGATAAAGTGAAACTTGGTAACAAAAGAAAAAAATGAATTGATAACCAAATAAGAAATAATTGATGACAACAGAAGTATTAGAGGAAACTGTTGTGAAATTAAAACCTCAAGAAATAGAAATTGAGAACATAGACCATCTAGGGATAGTAGCAGGAATCATAGATTCAATCGGAATAGTAGAAATAATAAATGAATTAATAGGAGTCGAAAAAGACGAAAAAGTAAATGCAGGTCAAGTGGTAAAAGCCATGATAATAAACGGGTTAGGATTTGTCTCCAAACCGTTATATATGTTTCCCCAATATTTTGAAACAATCGCCTGTGAGCATCTAATAGGAACAGGAGTAAAACCAGAATATCTTAACGACGATAAATTGGGGAGAGTCATGGATAAACTGTTTATAAAAGGCTTAGATACAATCTTTTTTCTCATAGCCTTAAAAGCTGCTCAAAAATTTGGAGTATCACTATCAACATCACATCTAGACTCATCATCAATGCACGTGCATGGGCAGTATAACACTAGCTTACCATTCGTAATATTTGAGAGTCAAAAAGTAGGAAATAACCAAGAATTAGAAGAATTAGCAGTAAAATCACCAAAAGAAATAACCATCACCTACGGTTATTCCCGTGACCATAGACCAGATTTAAAACAATTCATCATAGAAATGATATGTTCAGGAGATGGAGACATCCCAATATTTTTAAAACTAGCATCGGGAAATCAAGCAGATTCATCATGTTTTGGTCAAATAGCAGTAGAATATCAAAAACAATTAGAAGTTAATAGTCTCATGGTTGCTGACGCTGCTTTATATACAGAATCAAACCTGAAAATGATGTCAGAATTACGTTGGTTATGTCGAGTACCATTAAGCATAAAAGCAGCAAAAACATTAATATCAACATTAGCAGAATCAGAATTTATTGATAGTACAATACCAGGATATAAATTAGCATCAAAAATCCAAAATTATGCAGGGATAGAACAAAGATGGTTAGTAGTGCAAAGTCAAGAAAGAAAAGAATCAGACCTGCATAAGCTCACACAAAAAATTACCAAAGCAGAATCAAAAGCTGTGCAAGATTTGAAAAAGTTATCACAAGAGAGATTTGCATGTGTTGCAGATGCTATCAAGGCATTATCAAAATTATCAAAACAATTCAAATATCATCAAATTCACGAAAGTACGGTGACTCAAGTAAAATCTAATAAAAAAGATACTTCAGGAGAAATATCCTATCAAATATCAGCTACAGTCTCCCAGGATGAAAGTAAAATTAATACAGAATTGCTGAGTGCGGGACGTTTTATTATTGCGACAAATGTTTTAGATTCACAGGAACTAAGCAATGATTCTATGCTAAGTGAATATAAAGCCCAGCAGTCATGTGAGAGGGGGTTTGGTTTTCTCAAAGACCCATTATTTTTTGCCGACAGTATTTTCCTCAAAAGTCCTGAGAGAATAGAGTCTTTGGGAATGATTATGGGTTTATGTCTACTGGTTTATACTTTGGCTCAACGTCATATTAGAAATGCTCTTTTGGAGTCTAAATCAACAATTAAAAATCAATTAGGCAAAGCAACTAATCGTCCTACTTTACGCTGGATTTTTCAATGCTTTCAGTGTATTCATTTGGTTACACTCAATCAGGAGAAACATATTTCTAATTGGAATAAGGACAGAGATTTTATCTTGAGTCTTTTACCAGATGATTGTTTACGTTACTATCAATTAGTCAGCTAATTATCATCTCTATCAATTTAATTTCTCTTGTAAAGATGAGCTAATCTCTTTGATTTATAGCTCCATTTTACTATGTCTATAATTTCGTTTTTTACTTTAATTGATTAGTCTAACTTATAATTGTTTCTTGAATATCTTCTTTCACTTATCTATTGACCTCTCCAGGTGGTGTGCATTCTTATTGCTTCTTATTGAGAATAGATTTTGATGACATTTTTGGTGATTTACTGTTTCTCAAATGCCTTTTTTCACTTTATCTGTTTGTTTTGATGCTCCCTTTGATTTTCATCTCCGTAATTTCCCTCTGTAACATTTTGGGGTGCGGAATGTGGGCTACAATTTCCTTGCCTACTCCCAGTCCTAACTTCCATGCTCCTCTAACTATTGATGCTAAAGATTTAGCTTCTCTGATTTCTTCTATGTTTTGTGTCCACTTCCCGAATGGCACATCTAGTTTTTCTAATACCGATAGTACATCTAGCATTTTCTCTGCGACAAATATTTTCTGCTTTTACTATCGGTTAGGTTATCTAACTTTCTTACTTATCTCCTCTATCTTTCGGTATCCCCCACCCGCTCTCTGCGCCCCTAGCTAATGCTTGAATTGCTACACATTCACCCCAATTGGGGTGACGGGTTTGGGGATAATTGGGGTTATATACCTTGTCAAGAGCAGCGTAACGAGCAGCAAATATCGCCTGTGCCAAACGCTCTCGGTCTAGTCCACTGGTCATCTCTACCACCTGGTCTAGCATATCTGCAAAACCCAACAGGGGACTATCTCCCAGCTTCAGTTGTCCCCGCTCAAAGTAAAGTGCGGTCGTGTTTCTGTGACCAAACATCAGCACACCCAACTGTTTCGAGCGCAACCACTCCAGACCCTTTTGCTTAATGCGTACAGCAGCCAGTCCTCCACCTTCAGGACGGCACAAAAACTTAACTAATTTTAGCTTCAGTACCATTTCTCGCACCTGGAAATGAGCCAACATCAACTTTAACTGTTCCTCAAAACGCAAGCGGTCTGTATACTCATTCCAAGGCAACAGCAGTGCTAATTCTAGTGTTAATAGCTTTTTAGTAGAAAACTTAGCCTTGTGGGTTTCAATAATTAGCCCAATAGCGCCCAACACCTTCCACAAAGCATTTTCATACTTGAGTTCCTTAATGCGGTCTTGGGGGTCAAAACAAGCAGCAAAATCGCCCAACACCACCACCCGTTCATTCCATTCCACCCATAATTGTTGCTCAGGACTAGGACTACCAATCCATCCCAAACGGGACATATAATTGTCAAGCTTAGTTTTCGGAATCTCCTCAACCGTAGGAGGCAGCACTAAAAATTTGGGTTCTGGCAGGGCTGGGAGTTGATAAATAATTTTAGTTTGTGACCCACCCACGTCCACACTTAAATAAATGTCGGTCATAACGATTAGTCAGCTAAAATTCATTGGTCAATTGTGAGATGAATTAGCACAGGATTATCTCTTTTCTAGCACATAAATTTGGCTATTTTCACAACAATTGATGTAACTTACTGTCAAGAGATAGATGTTGAGGGTCAGTTAAATTGTGCAGGATTTGCACCAAAATTGTGCTAAACCTGTGCTGAAATTGCACCAAGTTATTGTTACCAACAGGAATACAGTTGAGTGGATTAAAATAGTTGTACTTACTACGGTTTTTTAGGTTTGAAAGCAACGAGTGGGTTTTTGTAGGCAATTACTGGCTGTGTTTGGCACAAAAAGCCTATGAGTAAGTTTTGTTGATGGCTTTTTTAGCGATAGCAAAGTGCTACGTAGGAATCGCTACGAAGCGCTTCGCTATTGTCGCCTGTGTGAAATTGGTGAGGAACTGAGATTTTGGAGGCTTCTGATATGGCTTATGCCATCGCCAGAGTGAAAAAATTGAAACGAGCCAACATTGCTGGAAGTGCTGCCCACACATCCCGACAGCAAGAAACGCTTAATGCTGACCCCAATCAGCAAAATATTAGGTTTATTGGCAATACTGACAGGGAGGAAAAGTTAGAGGATTTGGTGTTAGCGAAGATTGGGCAGTACGAGCAGAAGCGGAAAATTCGCACTGATGCGGTCTACTGTGTGGAGATTTTGCTGACTGCTTCTCCTAGTTATTTTCGACCGCTTGACCCCACGGCTGCTGTATCTTTCCAATAACGTCTATCATAAAACATAAAGTAATAACATTCCCGAAATAACTAAATACTCTTTGCGGAAGTTGTCAGGTGTCAAGAAGGCAATGCTATATCTGTATTTACCTGTTTTGATATCGAAGCTGATATCAGTTACCAGATTTCTGTAAACTTGTTTTCCAATCTGTCAAAACCTTGGCAGAAATGTGTTTACCGCGTTCCTGGATTAATTTATCAGCCATTGCTATTACCTCTATCACTGTTTTGTATTCTGTATACACCATCTCCGTTAATAACCGCAGTGTTCTGGTGTAGGTAATGTTGTATGCCTCACAGGTTTTAATAACTAGCCCGTCATCACTAGCACAAATCAACAATTGATGACGGGCAATGGCTATTGTAGACCTATCTGCAATACTTAAGAGCGGCGCTCTGACACTAAATTCTAGAAAACTGGTAAACATTTCTGCTGTGGAAAGATTTAGAGGTGTTAAGTATTGGTGAGCAGCTTGGCGAGTGGGTAGTTCTAGTTGATCTGAGTCTAAAAGTTCCTGGGCAATGTACAACGGACTATAGTGCTGTTGTAGCCATCTCCACTCGTTCAGCCAGCAAAAATCAATCAGTGCTGTTGCGTCGAGAATTGTGCCATTAAGCAACTGCATAAACTTCATTCTCTTGATGACGCACCCACAGTTTTTCCACAGTTAAATTGAGCAGTTCTGCGGCTTTGATTGCGGAAATCTTGTCCAATTTTAAGCACTGCCAAATTAGAAATTCATAACGTTCATTTTCTGGATATTCTGCTGCTGCTAGGGCTGGGGGTAATTCCATTAAATTTTGCAAAGATGCACCATCATGTTGCTTTTTATAAATTGCAGATATTTTGGCTTTCTCTTTGGCCAAGTCAATGATTCCCATTGCTGCTAAACGATTTAAGATGACTAGGTAACTCACCCGAAAATGCCGTTTGAGTTTGACAATATCTTGGGTAAGTGCATACATCCGTTCAAATTCAGCTTGGGGAACCAGTAGGTGACTGGCAAAGTAATCAGCTACCTGTTCGCGTGTTTTTTCTTCTGCTTTAGTTCCTTCTTCAATCAGGGTGTCTTGGTACTCTACGCGGTGAAAGATGAGGTGTCCAATTTCATGGGCGAGGGTAAACAATTGACGTTCAATGGTGATGTTATGGGTGTTGACTAAGACAAATGCACCTTCAATATCACTGCAAGCGCTCAGACCAAAGAAACCTTTGATGGGAATGGGTTGGCGTAAAACTTTTAAGCCGATTTCTTCTACAGACTGAAACAGGTTGGCAATGGGGGCATCTCCCAAGCCCAGGCGATGGCGAAATAAAGCTGCTATTGCCTGAATGCGCTTTTCGTTGCCTTCTACTTGGTGGCAAGGTGTACTTTCTGGGGTGTAGGTCGGTAAGCCAACGGCTTGTTCTAGGGCGTTATAAGTTGGCAGCATTCGTAATACTTGGGCTGCAAATTGGGGGTTTTTGTCAAAGGAGGCATGGGCGCGGAAGCGGAAGTTGGGCAGTCCTTCGCTGGGGGGACGTAGTAGCTCATCAAGTGTCACGCCGAAAACACGAGCCAGGGCGGAGAGGATTTTGCTGTCTGGTAAGGTTTTGGCGTTTTCGTAGTTATTGATGCTCTGGCGAGTTACAGAGGCTTGTTCTGCAAGTTGCTCTTGAGATAAGCCTAGACTTTTACGGTAGCGGAGCAGGTTGGCTGCAATGATTTCTTTCATGGTAGGTTTTTAAGAGCGATGCCTTCGGCGTTTGCGGAGCGTCTCGGAGAGAGCGCAGCGATTCCTACGGAGCGCTTCGCTATCGCTCAAGGGCTGTGTCTGGTCAGATGTCAAAGTTGTTGACATTATTTTCTCTAATTATAATAGAAAATGTAAAATAGATTTTACATCTGATTTAAGTAATGGGACAGAATTAATTACACAACCGATTTTTCTGTTCCCTCTCTCAACAAGTGAATTTAATTTTGTCCGACTACTTATCCGTCACAAGCCTGCTGCTATTTTTGTCTTTTAGTCAAATTAGCTAAACGAGTAATGCTGGAGCGAATATTACCTGCTTCTTTGCGATTTCTCAGTCTTTTTTTAGCTTCTTTTAGGACTTGTTTGATCACAGGATCTTTGTCTTTGCAGGTGATATAAAAAGCCTCTAATAAGGTTTCAATGGTTATTTTCTCTTGAGCGCAAAGTTGGTCTATTTCTTCTTTGATTGGCACTTCTAATCTGACTGGGATACGTGGGGAAATTTCGGGAAAGCTGGCTAGTTTCTCGGCTAGTTGTTTTAGTTCTGACCCTTGATTATTAACAACGGTAGAGTTCTCTGCTATTTGAGGATCTGGAGTAATTGGCTGGCTCTGTACTAGTACATCTTGCCGTGATGGCACTGTTGGTTGAGTGGCTCTACGGCGGATTTCTTCTAACATATTTATGTTATTAATATTCTCGTTTAAATTACTCATAAACTTCTCGGTAAGTGGTAGGGAAATTCAGCGACTAAAGCCCTGTTGATGTTCTGAGGTTGTGCTTTTTAGTAAGGATAATTAAGCTGTTTCTGTGGGGATTAATTTGGCATATTTTTCTAGTAAGGCTGGTTTTAACCGTTGTGCTAAAATCTGAATTGCATACTCAAGTGATACTTGTCCTAAGTCTGAAGGGCTAACCCGATAATTGATAGCATTTTTGTACACATCTGACTCTAATATATGGGGCAACATTAATTCATCTTTTACTAACTGCCGCATGGTATCAATGCTGGATTGGGTGGCTTTTGTCGGATGTAGTCCAGTCCAGCGAGCGCGAAATGGGACTACGCCTAGCAGTTCGCCATAGGGGAGTGCTGGTTTAAATTCTTTGATTAGTTCTAAGGTTCGCAAGAGCGATTGCACTCCCTTGACGTTAGATTCGGCGGGAATTACCCACTTATCACCTGCCCCCAAGGATGTTTGTGCTAAGTGTGATCTCTCTGGCGGTGGGTCTACAATTGCTACGCCAAAGTTATTGATGATTGGTTGCAGGCGATTTCTGAGGATAAATAAGCTCAGTCCGCTAGATGCCAGTTTGTAATTAGCACTCTCAAGTCCATCATCGGCAGGAATCAAAAACAAGTTGGCATTGCTAATGCTGCGTTCTCCTATTTGTCCGTCTGGCACTGAGGCAATGGCATCAATAATTCTCGTTTTTTCCTCTGGCTGAGTCAAAACTTCCAGTAGGGTTGGGGTATTAGGTTCTACTTTTACCCCCAGAAAGCTAGTCAAGCTGGATTGGGGGTCTGCATCGACAAACAAGACGGGAATTCCTAATTTCCCTAAATATCTCCCTAGCATCAGTGCTACTGTCGATTTCCCCTGCCCTCCAGCTAAACCCAAGCTAACCACTGTTGGCGTGTTTGACATAATATGATTGTATTTAAATATGAAAATACTTTACTATAATTATATTACTATACTTTTATATTTTTGAACTTTTGAACTTTTATATTTTTGAACTTTTGTACAATAGTTCAAGGCTATGTTCTCAAGCAGAACTAATTAAAGACCTTAACCCTATTATCAGGGCTTCATATTATAGAGTCTCAGATGCTGGAACTACTGGGGACTTCTCCCGATTAGATAGAATCACCTATCTTCGGTTGAGAAGATAGGCTAAAAGACAGACTGGGAGCATTAATTTAGCTCATCAAAAATACTGGCACACCATAGACGATAACCATTGGGGATTTTATTTTTTGGAAGCCCCTTAGTCTAGAGCAGCAGAACCACCACTTTGCCATGATTTAACAATGCCGATAACGTCACCTAAGCGATGCTCATTAATAGCAGTATGAATCGCGCGAGCAATAGCAGCTTGAATGGTGTTATCTGTATAATTCATAGTTCCAGCATTCATATATCCTTTCGTAATTACCAACTGACTGGGATCATGTCCTACAGAACCATAAATAATTTTGAATTTCAGACTACCACTAGGACTGACAGAACCTTGTGGAAATACAACTTCGGAGGCAAAACTGTTAGTTGTACCATTTGATAAAATACTAGTAACTGCCGCGGAAGCTCTAGACTCAGAACCAGTACCAATAAACTGAGCATGAGCCGGTTTTCCAGCGATAAATAAGTTCGCAACTGCTACACTCGTCAAAAAAAATGTGATGATATATGCTTTTGATGTGTGGATACAGTTGGTATTCATGATTGGGAGACTCCAGGATTCGACTATCCCAACATTTCCCAACTTAAACTTTTACATCTGGAGAAAACACAGAAAACATATATTATTTATCTATAAATCCTTTGCTAGATAAGGATTTGGGGCTAGATGTTTAGTAATTAATTTTGTCTCATCACTCAATACCTTGTCCATTTTTTGTAGGTTGGCTTAAGTGACAGAGCAACCCGACGCATTTGTGGGGTTATGGGTATTGAGCCGAGATACGTGTAAAAACCTGCAAGATGGTCTGGAAATGCCTACTGTGTCTAGCTTTCAACAATTTTTCCCCCCATCCTTATAAGGTTTTCCACACAGAGGACAAAACTTATACCTCAACGACACCACCAACTCACCACAATTAGCACAACTAGACCGTAATTGCGTACCGCATAGATAACAAAACCTAGCCCGAACATTTCCCCACATTGAATCCACAACGCCACCAGGATTCCAACATTGGGGGCAAAACTTAATCGCTGCCATTACCAGAACCTCTTCTCCCCTGACAACAGCCTGCAAATACTCAACAGGCACAGACAAAGCCAAAGCAAGACCGCCAAGAGTTTTATGGCTAAGTTTCCTTGTCAATCCCCGTTCAATCTTCCCCACAGAGCGAGAATGAACACCAGCCGCATTCGCCACCTCAAACTGAGTTAAATTGAGTTCCTTTCTCATCCGCAAAACATAGTCGGACAGAGATTCTCCAGGTTTTGGAGTTTTAAAAGTATCCATAAAACACTGCCAATATTTCTCCCTAAAAGATATATAATTTAGGAATAAATAACCTTGCTAAAAACACACAAATTTCCGTGAAGCAAGCTGTCACATTAGCCACCGTTGCCGTCAAATTTTTAGAACGGACTGGACTAGCACCCAGTACCATTAAAACCTACGAACTAACCCTCTTAAACTTCCTAGCAGAATATGGAAGTTGGCTAATCGAAATAATCAGTAAGCAAACATTAATAGAGTATCTAGATAGCCTCTCACATTTAAAATACACAACCCACCATAAGCATCAAGCAATACTGCAAAGTCTATTTAACTTCGCCGTCCAACAAGAGTATATAAAAATCAACCCAATTCAGGGATTAAAACAGCGTCCCCCACAACGAGAAAAAGGCGAACATAAAAGCGATACTCTCATAAGATATCTAACACCAGACCAGCTAAATATCCTCTATACAGCAACCAAAGATGACTTGCGACTATCAGCAATAATTCATCTATTGCATCGCACAGGATGTAGAATAGGAGAGCTTTTAGCACTGAATTTATCAGACCTAGATATCAAAAATCAGAAATTTCAGGTATTGGGAAAAGGCAACAAACAAAGGTGGTGCTTTTAGGGAGCATCCCAATAATGTAATAAGTATAAATACTCAAGCAATAGCCTGATTGAGATAAGCACAACGCAAGTTCAAAATCTGGGAAACATTTTCTGCCTTCCATTGCGCTCCTGTTATTTTTATCCTGGCTCCAATCTGCTTAATCTTCGACTCCACACTCCCTGAACCAATGCAAATTCCTAAATCTTGATACAAACCGTAGTCTGGTATTCTCTGGCGATGCTTTTGGACATAATTCTGGAAATTCACCACGGCCTTGTTTTGAGACCCTTTAAACTCCGCTAAGGCCATTTCTATGTCCCCATCCCATAAATAACTTTCGACTCTTCTGATGCGCTTGTTTGACCCCCCGACTTTATTTAAATTTTCGACCAAATGATACCAATCAAGGACTTCTCTTCGCTGAAAACTATCCCCTATCTGCGTTATCAAATTCCAGATCCCATCATGACCATCCCCTACGCAGGTAATGACCTTGCCTAACGGTTGGGAATTTGTCCAAGATAATAACTGGTCATTTTCTCGAAAAAATGCAGCACATATCTGTCCATGCAAGCTGACTGCTTTGTAATTTTGCCAGATACTTTCTTGCCCTAACGGTGTTCTCAACCTGACATTTCCTCCGTCTACACTCAATGCCTCTATGATTCCTTTTCCTTGTGGAGCAGAAAATTCATATCTTTGTACCAACCTATGTTGACTACTCCCTGAGACTTCCATCCCTGTGGTCATCTTTATATCTTCTTCAGCGTGTTCAAAAGATTCATTAGCTACTAATCTTAAACAGCACTTCTCCAGATATGGACTTAACCGATTATTTTTCTCTAATCCCAGTTCTCCGGCTTGTTTAGAGGTGATTTTTACCTTTCCGATAATACTATTTACAACCCTGGTTCTTCCCACAGTTGTTCCCGTTGCTGTTTCAAAAAAAAACTGGCTACCACTGGACTGACGTTGTTTAGCATATGCTCTCGCACAATCAATTCTATGCTTTCAAAGTCTTTTAGATTTTCAATAGCTGTATTATTGATGAGAATTTCTGAAATGCCTTTGATATGTTCATTCAGTTTCTGCGTTTCTTCAGGGGTCATTTTTTTTCTCTTCATCACTTTTTGGCTATTTTGCCTTTTATTCTTTCTGAAGTCTCTAAGCATTTATACTTACTGCATAATTGGGATGCTCCCATTTACCAGTTAGAAGTTAAACAGGATTAGCTGTTGTTGCCTCCTTTTTTATGTTTGGAATGTAGAATAAAATTCTTGATTTCCTCAACAGGATAATCATTCTCGATCATTATTTTGACTTGTGGCACTATTCGAGCAGGTGTAGCTAAACTACGGTTTTTCCATTCTCCATCAATCTTGATTTCATAATAATACCCCCATCGCCAATGCAGATGATTTAAAGGATCTCTTTCACCACTTACTTTAGGATAAGTAGCAATTGTACCGTCCTTGAGTTTTTTATTTTCTATAAATGGTGCAAGACTGCCAGAAGCAATTTTTTTCTTTTTCGTGAGGGAAATTTCTGCACCTGTGGATAATTGATTTTCCCCTACGAATTTCTCAGTCCCGTCATTCGTGAGGGAAATTTCTGCACCTGTGGATAATTGATTTTCCCCTACGAATTTCTCAGTCCCGTCATTTGTGAGGGAAATTTCTGCACCTGTGGATAATTGATTTTCCCCTACGAATTTCTCAGTCCCGTCATTCGTGAGGGAAATTTCTGCACCTGTGGATAATTGATTTTCCCCTACGAATTTCTCAGTCCCGTCATTTGTGAGGGAAATTTCTGCACCTGTGGATAATTGATTTTCCCCTACGAATTTCTCAGTCCCGTCATTCGTGAGGGAAATTTCTGCACCTGTGGATAATTGATTTTCCCCTACGAATTTCTCAGTCCCGTCATTCGTGAGGGAAATTTCTGCACCTGTGGATAATTGATTTTCCCCTACGAATTTCTCAGTCCCGTCATTCGTGAGGGAAATTTCTGCACCTGTGGATAAGTTATTTTCCCTTACGAATTGTTCAGTCTCATCATTCGTGAGAGAAACTTCCGCACCTGTGGATAAGTTATTTTCCCTTACGAATCGTTCAGTCCCGTCATTCGTGAGGGAAATTTCCGCACCTGTGGATAAGTTATTTTCCCTTACGAATTGTTCAGTCTCATCATTCGTGAGAGAAACTTCCGCACCTGTGGATAAGTTATTTTCCCTTACGAATTTCTCAGTAGTTAAGGTTTCCTCTAAGAATTTTTCAACTAACTCTTGAGGTGCGATAGCGAAGCGCTCCGTAGGAATCGCAAGCTGATTTATTAGTTCATCATCTTGACCCCAAAAGTAGCACTTGAGATCAGCATAAGTAGGTCGGCGTTAAAAAATCAATCTATGTAACGAAATATAAATTAACGAATACCTTATAAATAGGGTGTTTCACGGTTTTTACAAAACTAAACATATATCGATTTTATTGGGCCGACTTACTTACTCATTACCGTATTTGACGACAAAGTATTCTCCTGGACTAGCTTCTATAATTTCCCCAACCTTGCCGTTAAGGATGTACTCACCAGGTTTAAATTGCGGTTTGGTAATTGGTAATTCAATTTCCCACATTCCAGGCATACCTCGCGCTGGGATTGGTTCATCAAATATTTCTACATTTTCCAATTTCCAGGCATAGCGACCAACTTCCCACAGTCCACACCTTAATTCTGTTGCACTTTGTTGACTGATAAATTCTTCAGTCATTTTGATACAGTCTGTTAAGTCACCAATTGCTACCACAGATCCAAAAGGTATTTCTTCCCCTACCAACAAATCAGATAATTCATTGACTTGATAATCCGTTGTTTCTTGCCTAATAGCTGCATGAATAGCTATTTTCCCCCGATAATTAGTAGCTTTACCCCTGGTTTCATAATGCTTATACTTACCTACCAAAGAAGCCCAAGGTTGATGTAGAGTAATTGCCTTAATTTTGTTAGTTGTCGGAGTTGTCGGGGTTAATAATTCTGACTCCTGATTAAGCAATTCCAGCGAATTCTGCGAGATAACAGACTCGTTTGAGGGCAATTTCTGCTTGTTGAGGTGTAACTGCTCGTCCGTAGAGGTCAACGCAGTGCCGTCTGTTTTTAATATGGTGTCCTGTAGCGGGATAAACGGGAGTTGCACTGATAGCATCTCGCCAGTGTCCGCTAATGGGTACTCCACCCAACCAATCGGGAATCCCATCATCCACCCTGCCACCGATGGATGTAGTTTGTCCCCCTTGGCTATGAATGGCCGCAACTTCTGTTCTAATCTGTTCGTGCCAGCCGGTCTGCACCCCGTTGAGCCTTTGGGATACGTCGTTGGGGTAGGCAACAATGAACAGCCTTTCTCTTTCATGGGGCGCTCCGAGTTCCGCTGCTGATATGATTTGCGGATCTTCCCAGAAATATCCAACCATTCGCAGTCCTCCAAGAACCCCTCTAAGTCCGTTTCTGATAAGTCCTGCGGGGTTTTCAATAACAATGAAATCAGGTCTTCCTGTAGCGATTGCTCTGAGGGCATAAAACCACATTCTTGATTCTGGATGTTCAAGCCCTGATCCATTTCCGGCAATGCTTGTACCTGTGCAGGGGAATCCAATTGTGTACAGGTTAAATTGTCCTGGTTCTGGTTGCCAGTCTCTGATATCTGAGTGGATGGCAATTTTGGGGAATCTATATCTAAGGACTCGTTGGGCTTCTGGATTGTTTTCGATAAAGATTGTGGTTTGAATGTTTGCTCCTGCGGATTTAATTCCCAGTTCAAATCCACCAATTCCTGCGAAGAGTGCGGCGTGAGTAAGCATGAATCCAACTCCTCTATTTTCGATAGTTGCAATTCTTCAATTTGTGTAAACGAATAAGAGACTGTTACCCACCCGTCCCAGTTAACCGTAAAACCTGATTTACCTACTTTAGCGATCGCTCCCTTGAGATTCTCTTTTTTAGAAAATATCCGCTGTCCTACTGTAAAACTATTCTCAGTTTCTTTGACTAATTCTTCAGTAGGTAGTTGGGATAATTGAGATAATGAAATTCCCTGTTTATTTTCTTCTAAAAATTCACTAGAATCTAGAACAATTTCATTCCAATACGGATCATATTGGTGCAATCGTTTTAGATTACCTATTTCGCTAGAATACTGTTCAGTTGAAAATAAAAGGGGTTCAGAATTAGATACAGAAGTGTTTTTAGATTTAGCCATGACTATTAGCCTCTAATCTTTGAACTACCAAAAAGTGCAATTATGCAACATTAGAATCTTCTGACTGTCCACCAAGATATTTTTCTCTTATTGACATCCATTGTTCATGAGGAATAGCTTCTATTTCTCGTTTGCGCTCCTGTACTTCTTTGTTTTCGTTTTCAGTTCTATCAACCTTTCTTATTGACATTTTTTGAGATAAACAGCGAGTATCAATTTGAACTTGTACAGTATTACGCCAAGTTTCTCGGTTTAATAAATCCAGTTTTTGACAAATTGCTGGTAAAAAGCGAGTGTCAAAATTTTCAAGGTTGATGTTGCCCCATTTCTGATGAAAAGATTTGCAAGATGGATTTTGACAAGCTACATTTTTATCTTGGTTGTAGTTGTAGTCAGGAATAATCTTTTTCACTAGGTGAGGCTGTATAAATCCGCTATCTTGACAGCAAAAACAATTCCAATGAGGATGAAAAATTTCCTTTTCTGCTTCTTCTAATTGGGTAATTAAAGGTAATCTGTCAAATTGAGGTAAATCATTAATCATGCTTCATTCCCCCAAATTAAATTATTAGCATCAGCCCAAACATAAAACTCTCGTCTAATTTTCTGGTTTGGCATATCTTCAGCCTGAAACCCAGCCGGACCTAGTTGGCGGATTTTTTCCAGCCATTCCTTTCGTTGTGGATGGTTATCCCACTTGCTAGACTGCGAGGCGGAAACTTTACCTTGGGACTTCTCCCACTGCGATCGCAGGTCTTCCCAATGAGTTTTAATCCAGTTGCTGATTAAAGTTGGTGGCTTGGGCAGTTCAGAAGCTTTTTTCTTACCAAACTCCAAAAAACTCTCTCTTTCGCTTTCTGAGAGAGAGTCTGTGTAAGTCTGATAAGTCTGAATAGTATGAGAGACTTCAGAAGCCTTGCTGGGCGCGGGTTCTGGAGGTTGATTTTCCAGATTTTTGGAAAGTGTTCCGTTTTTTCGGTTAGGTTTCCGTTTTTTCGGAATGCTTTCCGAGATTTCGGAAAAACTTCCAGAATCTTGGACAGTGTTCCGAACTTTTGGAACTCCTTGTAAATTGCGAAATGCAAAGCCTTTGTCTTGAAAATCGAATAACTCGAACTTTTGAAACTTAGCGATCGCAGCGTAAAAGGTACTTTTTTTGATTCCCACTTTTTCCATGATGGTTAAAGTATCTGGTAAATCTTTGTAATTATCTCCCCAAGGATCAGTTACAACTAAGTAATTCCAAAGTCTCCATTCAGCAGCAGTCAAATTAGCTTGATACAACTTTTCCAAGGTTTTGGAAGTTAATGGATAAAAACTTTCGTTACTCATCTTTACCCCCTTCAAAAGTTGCAATTACATCAAAACTTAGAAGAGTTGAGCAAATAACCTCTTTTTTCTGAGGTGTACAGTCACCAAAAAGATGAATCCGCTTGGTGTGTTCGGGGAAAAATCCTGCATAAGTAAGAATTTGACCTAGTGCGGCTTTCCAGTCAGAAACCTGTTTTACCTCAATGATTTCTGTTTCAGTTAAAAGGTCAATTCTGCCAATGGCTGTGACAACTTCGGTTTGACCACCTAATTTAGCCTGAAGTCTTTGAACTACCTGATGCTCAGGATTTTCATAAGTCTCTATTTCAAACCAATCAGGTAATAATCCAGCTTTGTCTAACTTAGCGATCGCTCTATAGAATGTAGCTTTACTTACGTCACATTCTGCCATTACTGTGAGTGTATCAATATCCTTGTAGATGTCCCCCCAAGGATCAATCTCAATTAGATAACTCCAGATTCTCCATTCAGCAGCAGTTAATTTACCTTGTCGAAGTTTTCTGGATACTTCAGGTGTTATTGGGTAAAAATTGTTAATTTTCATTACACACCTCCAAAGGCGTGCAAAAATGCGCCCGCCGCCTTGACAGCTAAACTGAAATTAGATAGCATTTTAATTGTTCCTACAGGTTTTGATTGATTCTAGGGACTGTCCTCCGACCATTTGCTGTGGTACGGGGGAAATTTTTTGTCTACGGTTCAATAAGTGATTGAGCGTATTCGATAATTTTGTTGCCAATGGATGGATCTTGATCAAGACATTTAGCGATCGCTCTGAGATCAGCTTCCAAGATAATGGGAATCTTGATCGTCTTAGTTTTGCCTGATTTCCATATAGGACTAAACCTGCTCTTAACAGAGGCTGATGATTGAGGCATAAACTCGATTTAGCTTTTTGTGAATTTAATTCATTATAGCTTTGGTGACTTGGACTTTTATCTCTTATTTTTATTTGTCCAATTTCTTTTTTAGGAATTAGAGATGATGTACAAATTTGTGTCATACTATTAAAAGAATTGGTATTCATGAAAGAAACACTTTTCAGCCCTTGTAGTGTCTAGTTGCAAGGGTTTGATCTTTCATTGTGAATTGGTAGACAAATTCAATAAATTCAACTACCATTTATAGTATACTGCAAAATACAGTAATAGCAATGTTATTGAGGGAAAAATAAAATTATCCCTTACAATAATAAAACTGATAGCTATAGAGGTTTATCAATGACTAGAATTAATGAATCATTTGTAACTGCCATGAGTAAGTATGGTATTAAGGCTAAAGAACTGGCTGAGTTAGTCGGTATATCGCCACAGCAAGTAACAGAGTTTAGACGCGGTAGATCGTGGGTTTCTCAAGAAACTTTTGAATCACTGCTTGAAAATATGGATCGTTTAAGTCCTGGTAGTAAGACATATTTTTGCAGTTTATTGGCTAATCAACCGATCGCAAGCATTGACAAAAAACAGCAATTAATAGAAATGATCGAAAATGCTAATTCGGAAGAGATAGAAGCGGTTTTATTAGCAATTGGGCGCAAATGGAAGAAATCTAACTCTAACTCTAAATCTGACTCTAGTATTAATAATAATGAGTATGCCAAGGTTTCTTGATTTTTTGATAACTATCGTTGCAATTAATTCATTAATTTATGTGTTTATCTATCTAAAGTTAGATTTTTTAGCAGATATTCTTGATTTAGACTGATTTATTAACTAACAATTTTTGGTGACAACAGCCTAACTCAACATTAAATTACATCTATCAAGAGTTGGACTTTATTTAATTCTCATTAGGTTAATCAAAGGGTAATCATGTTGCATCATCATCCACAGATACAGTTTGTGAATCTGAGAGAAAACAATTATCAATTAATAAATTCTGATAACATTGATAACAGTCCAGAAATTTTGTCTAAAATTTCTAAAATGAATCAGGCGGAATTAGCGAAATTATTGGAAGCGATCGCTTATAGGTTTAAAGAAATAAATGGTTGATTGGATAGCGATTCCTACGGAGCGCTTCGCTATCGTTATTTTCAAGGGATATCTGCGATCTGTTTGGAGCAGTGCTTCGCTATCGCGGACAAGTTAAAAACTTCCAGTTAGTTATCAAGCGATAGTAATTCGCAGAAATAGCCAACAAAATTGACAAGAAGACTGAGGAGCAGTAGGGGTGGATCTAAAATAATGCTGTGCAACTCGTAACCCCTTCAATAATTAACAATTATCGCACTTCCCGTCATGGTGAAGCAAATATTTATTGGCGAAAAAGGGGTAAATATAGCGAAGCTGTTATGAGGGGCAAGATAGACTGAAAGTATTGCTGCATATACTTTTCAGTTATCGTTTTCTATAAAATCATCTAGACCTAATTCACACTTATGGTATTGAGCCGAGATACGTGTAAAAACCTGCAAGATGGTCTGGAAACGCTTGCTGTGTCTACATTTCAAAGATTTCTGGAGGAAGATTAATCGCCGACTCCAAAGGTTGAGGAATATTATGTAAATTCACCACATAATCACCGTATCTTTTGATATGTCTTGTAATATAAGGACTCAAAGCAGCAAGGTATCGCATAGGAATCACCTCACCCTGTGACATCAACTTTTGAATCGCCAACGACATATCCACCGTATTTTGCAAAATCACCGCACTGGCCACCAAATCCAAATACTTTAACCGCTTTTCCTGCTCAATCGGATCATTCTCAGTAATCATCCCTTGCTTACCAAAAAATACCCAATCCAGAAAACCATTATACATCTCCACAACATTTGTTACCGCCGTAATTTCCCGTCTCAAAGTAACATTAGAAATATAATCCAGCAGAAACATAGTCCGCACCACCTTACCTAACTCTTGAAAAGCTTGATAAAGACGATTTTTGCGACTGTAGCTCCCCAACTTACGTAACAACGTCGAAGGCATCACCTTCCCAGCCTTAATTGACAGCACCACCCGCATCATGTCAGACCAATGAGTCTGAATTAAACTCCAATTCACCACACCCTTAAACAGTGGCTCAATATGCTGATAGCTCACATCCGTACCAGGACGCACAAAACTAAGATCCTGCCAATTACGGATACGTGGCATCAACTTAATACCCAGAAGATAGGAAATAGCAAACACAGGTCCAGACTGACCTTGAGTATCTGCGTGCAACGTATCCGGCTGAATATCCGAAAGATTTTTCAACAACCCATCCAAAATATAAACCGCTTCCCAAACCCCACAAGTGATGAAGTGAGTAAACAAAGCAATGTATTTATCCGAGACATGATGATAGGCAATACCACCATAACCACCGTAACGAATATGATACTCACTGTGTAAATTATTCTCGTATATCTCAAACTTACTGCCATCCGCTGCCACCTTTTTCCCTGTCCCCCAACAAGAAGGTAAAGTAAACCGATTATAAGCATTAATAACATCCCGAATTGCCGCTTCAATCTTGGCAGCACTAACATGACGACGGTTAGTATAAGAAATTTCATGGGCAGTCACCATACCCCCCGAATGACGAGCCATTTGATTAGGTCCAAGATTGCAACCGTAACCAAAAGTAGTAAAAATATAACGTTCCCCTGGGTCAGATATTTTGGCTTCACTTCCCGACATCAAACCAAAATGTCTAGTCCAATTTAACCAATGCTCAACATTGCACAATATATCTAAAATACTCCGTTCCGGCATCAGCGCCCGGATTTTCGACTCCAATAAATCCACCTCTGGGGGTTGAGTAAATGATGGTGGTTTCTTTAATACAGGGTCGCCCTCCTTATTAATTGTAAATTGTTTATCAACAGCACAAATATTATCTACTTTCTCAGCAACTTGTGTTAAACATAAGCGTAAATGTTCGACAAAATCCGTTGGATTAGCCGGAAAACCAATTAAGTTACAGTAATCTTTTATTAATGGTTCACACTCAACAGGACTTAATAATTGTTCGCGGAAATCCGCGTAGCTTTCCGACCCCACAACACAGGCATCTCCCGTTTTAAATTCAGTCGCCAAATTGTAAAAGATGCAAATTTCTAATTGCTGACGTACCAAAACCTCGGTGTCATCAATTTCGGCGACGACTAGCGCCCGCCAGTTATTACTAATAAAATCCAAATTGATATCAAAAGGCAAATATTTAGAACGTTTGTGTTCATGATCTAACACAAATTGCAAAGCTGCAATCACTGATTCATCCGCAGAAGTAGAGAGAATATCTAGAGAACGCACTAAACTAAACAGTGCTTTGCGGTTGGCAGCATAAAACCGCCACATTAATGGTAAATAGTTATTGGTATTGTACGCCGCAATTTCATCTAATTTTTGTATCAGCAATTCTGCCCCACCATGTTCATCCAAAATTGACTGCACCTGTTCTCCAAATACAGCATTATCCTTGGTTTCCTTGGCTTGTTTGGATGCTTGTAATACTTGTCCCAATGTTGCTAACAACTCTGATGTTTCTGTCAGATGTTTATCCCGGAGTTCCTGCAATCGCAGTTTGGCATTATTTTGAATCTTCAAAATACGTTTAATAAACATCTCAACCAGATAATCACGAGTTTTTACCTGTGCTTCGTACAATAGACATAATAGCAATGTCCGCCGTTTGGGTAAATTAATATCTTGAAATTCTGTGATATCTAAAGTTCTAGCATAAGCAGCAAAATGTCTAACTTTGGTAGGAGTAATATTTTGTAGTAATCGCTTGGCATCTCCAAAAGTCATGAGCATATCAAACTTGTTTTGCAGGAGTTTCATCCCATTTAGTTTGGCACTTTTAGGTGGCGATTTTAATAAATTCAGGGTGGCATTTTCATTATCCTCCTCCTTGTCTATCACCACGAGCAATTGGTCTAAATAAATTTGTTCGGTAGTTGAAAGTCCTTGAGAACAAAGTGTAAATAACCGATTATTGACCATTGACCGAATGTGGCGAATTAATCGGTCAAGGGTGCTAAATGCTGGTAATTCGTATCGTTCTTTCACTAATTCCTCAATTGCCACATTGATTAAATCAGCAGGGTGGTCTTTAATTTGGGCTGCTTCTGCAACTAATGTGGCTATTAATCTTTGACCTGTTTTATCATATTGTTTGACTCCTAAATACTCCCGAATAATATTTTTATAGGTATGACGTTGGCGTTCGGAGGGTATTGCTTTTACTGAGTCTTGTAACTTTAAACACGACCGTAAATGTTTAATTACCGCAATTGGGATCTGTTCAGGATGAGGGAAATATCCTAGACGTTGAAAGGATTTCAACATCACCATTAACCGTAGCAATCCTTCATGGTTCTTGGTTTTAGACTTGACAAACTTGATTTCTGTAGGTGTTGGAGTGTAAAGTTCTGCCAGTTCTTTGGGGTCAGGAAATTGTTTAAATTTGGGATAAGCGGTACGGTCAATTGATGTCATTCAAGTAATATTTAAAACATATAATAATCTAGTGGAAATTTTGAAAATATACTGTTTCAACAAGGCTTTAATCTGAAAACCCGTTTATAAATCAAATACGAGTCTTATATAATACTAAGATTACTCAAAATGGTTTTATCCCTCACTCCCCTACCAAAGAGTATTTTATATTCTTTTGGGTAGAAATTGACAATGCCGATAAAAATGTTGTTTTTTCGCTCAAAAAGTTGTCAATAATTATGAATGTTATGGTGACTCAGTTCAGCTTTGTAGTTCTGGATTAATCAGCATATTTAAGGCGTGACGGGCGGCTGATTCGGCTTTTTGGGAGGTAACTTTCTGGTAGCGTAATGTGGTTTGAATGCTTTCATGTCCCATGAGTGAACGTAATTCTTCTATGCTGATTAATCCTACTCGTTCTGTAGCATAAGTATGGCGTAAATCATGAATGCGTACCCCGGTTAATTCGGGATTGGTATTGGTAATTTCTCGCCAATAATCATGCAATGTATGATAGCTAATTCTACTGACTTTGAGGGTAACTGGATGTTGTGCTGTAAACAATGCGTTGATATTTTTATGTCGTGTGTGTTGGAAATATTTATTTAGTGATTGGGCGGCATCATTGCTATAAAAGCACCACCTTTGTTTGTTGCCTTTTCCCAATACCTGAAATTTCTGATTTTTGATATCTAGGTCTGATAAATTCAGTGCTAAAAGCTCTCCTATTCTACATCCTGTGCGATGCAATAGATGAATTATTGCTGATAGTCGCAAGTCATCTTTGGTTGCTGTATAGAGGATATTTAGCTGGTCTGGTGTTAGATATCTTATGAGAGTATCGCTTTTATGTTCGCCTTTTTCTCGTTGTGGGGGACGCTGTTTTAATCCCTGAATTGGGTTGATTTTTATATACTCTTGTTGGACGGCGAAGTTAAATAGACTTTGCAGTATTGCTTGATGCTTATGGTGGGTTGTGTATTTTAAATGTGAGAGGCTATCTAGATACTCTATTAATGTTTGCTTACTGATTATTTCGATTAGCCAACTTCCATATTCTGCTAGGAAGTTTAAGAGGGTTAGTTCGTAGGTTTTAATGGTACTGGGTGCTAGTCCAGTCCGTTCTAAAAATTTGACGGCAACGGTGGCTAATGTGACAGCTTGCTTCACGGAAATTTGTGTGTTTTTAGCAAGGTTATTTATTCCTAAATTATATATCTTTTAGGGAGAAATATTGGCAGTGTTTTATGGATACTTTTAAAACTCCAAAACCTGGAGAATCTCTGTCCGACTATGTTTTGCGGATGAGAAAGGAACTCAATTTAACTCAGTTTGAGGTGGCGAATGCGGCTGGTGTTCATTCTCGCTCTGTGGGGAAGATTGAACGGGGATTGACAAGGAAACTTAGCCATAAAACTCTTGGCGGTCTTGCTTTGGCTTTGTCTGTGCCTGTTGAGTATTTGCAGGCTGTTGTCAGGGGAGAAGAGGTTCTGGTAATGGCAGCGATTAAGTTTTGCCCCCAATGTTGGAATCCTGGTGGCGTTGTGGATTCAATGTGGGGAAATGTTCGGGCTAGGTTTTGTTATCTATGCGGTACGCAATTACGGTCTAGTTGTGCTAATTGTGGTGAGTTGGTGGTGTCGTTGAGGTATAAGTTTTGTCCTCTGTGTGGAAAACCTTATAAGGATGGGGGGAAAAATTGTTGAAAGCTAGACACAGTAGGCATTTCCAGACCATCTTGCAGGTTTTTACACGTATCTCGGCTCAATACCACGTTGACGTTCTGTAATTAGATAAACAGTTTGTTTAACGTTACTCATTTTTTTGTTGACAACTCTGGTGGAATTTCAGATATTTTGGTATTTTTTCACCCTGTACAGGCGAAATCTTGAAAACAACAGTATGTTATTAGACATTAGTAATCCTCAAACATACAGGTAACAAGCAAACAGGCTTAACCCTATTTAATATAAACTAAATCAAGCGGTTTTTACTTAAACTTTTTGGTGTCATTAATACCAGTTCCAGCATTAACTAGATCAATGCCGTCGCCGTAGTAAATAAAATCATCGCCTGAACCAGTGGTGATCCTGTCATTACCAGAACCAGTGGTAACTTCATTATTACCGTTGCCAGCATTAATGGTGTTATCACCATCCCCGCCATCAATAGTATCATTACCAGACCCTGCAATGATATTATCACGTCCACTACCAGCAGTAATTGTGTTGTTACCTTCACCTGCTCTGATGATATTATTACCTTCACCTGCTCTGATAATATCATTACCAGCCCCGGCAATAATATAATCAATACCATCGCCACCAGTAATATCATTATCTCCATCACCGGCATTAATAAAGTTGTAGCCATCTCCAGCCACAATCACATCATTACCAGTGCCAGAGGTGATTCTGTCATCACCAGTACCAGTGGTAATATCATTATCTCCATTGCCGGCATAAATGTAGTTTTTGCCATTTCCAGCATTGATGATGTCATCACCTGAGCCTGTGGTGATGTTATCATTACCTGCACCAGTGGTAATTTGATTGAGTCCATCACCGGCATTAATAAAGTTGTCACCATTTCCAGCATTGATGATGTCATCACCTGAGCCTGTGGTGATGGTATCTTTGCCACTACCAGTTGTAACTGTATTATTTCCTGTGCCAGCATTGATAAAGTTGTCACCATCTCCGCCATCAATGATGTCATCACCAGTGCCAGTGTGAATAGTATCTTTTCCTGTACCACCAGTAATTTGATTGAGTCCATCACCAGCATTGATAAAGTTGTCGCCATCTCCAGCATTGATGATGTCATCACCTGTGCTGCTTGTAATGTTGTCATTACCTGCACCAGTGGTAACTGTATTATTTCCTGTGCCAGCATTGATGAAATTATTACCATCTCCGCCATCAATGATGTCATCACCTGCACCACTGGTGATGTTGTCATTACCACTACCAGTTGTAACTGTATTGTTACCTTCACCTGCTCTAATGACATTATCGCCTTCTCCACCGTAAATGGTGTCATTCCCAGATCCACTAGTGATGGTGTCTTTACCGCTGCCACCGTAAATTGTGTTATTACCTTCGCCGGCATTAATGACGTTAATCCCTTCACCACCGTAAATTACGTCATCACCTGCACCTGTGTTGATGTTATCATTGCCTTCGCCACCGTAAATGATGCTGTTACCGTTCCCAGTAACTGTAAAGGTATTGATGCCGCTTCCTCCATCCATGATGGTGTTACCACCTGTGGAGTGCATGAAATCGTTGCCGTCTCCACCATATATACTGTTGTCACCATCTAAACCGTATAGTTTGTCATCTCCTCCTAGTCCTGAGAGAATATTCGCTCCATCATCTCCTCTAAGGGTGTCATTATATTCCGAACCTTCTAGGTTTTCCACAGAGGTGAAGCGATCGCCTAAAGCATCCCCCTCTGTGCCAGTACCATTGCCCAAATTAGCAGACACCCTAGTCGTTGAGGTGTAGTAGGAAACTGTATCAATACCTTCTCCTCCATCTATTTGGTCGGTAATAGTATTACCTACACCCAGACCACCTACGAGGAAATCATCGCCACTGTCACCGTAGAGTTCGTCGTTATCATTTTCACCATATAGTTCATCGTTGCCATCGCCACCAGAGATAATATCCTGACCATCGCCACCGTAGATCCGGTTAGCACCTGAGTCACCAGTCAGGGTATCGTCAAAGGCAGTACCAATTAAGTCTTCAATATTGGTGAGGCTGTCGGTATCGCCAAAGCCATCGGTGGCGGTTGGGGAGCTGAGGTCAACGATAACCGCATTGGGGTCACGGCGGTAGCTGATGGCATCTCGTCCTTCGTTCCCTTCTAAACTGTCATTGCCAACGTTACTGATGAAGACATCGTTGCCTTTCAGCCCAAAGAGTTTGTTGTCACCATCATCGCCGATTAAGACATCAGCATAATCTGAACCGATGGCATTTTCTAAATCAATTAAGGTATCAATACCACCAAAACCATCTTGTCCTTCCCCTGCATTAATAGCAAATGTGGGTTCAAGATCACTCTCGACAAATTGGTGATGGAGGAAGACGCTTTCATGAAGGAAACCTCCCAGATTTGCAAAACCTTGATTTCTATCAAGATTAACTACCACACTATTAGGAGAATTATCATAGGTAACGGTATCATTTCCTTCTTCACCTTTGATAAGATCATTACCGGCATCACCTCTGAGAGTATCATCTCCTAAACCACCCTCTAGAACGTCATCGTCATCACCACCAGAGATGATGTCATTTCCTTCTTCACCTTTGATAAGATCATTACCAGCATCGCCACCGAGAGTATCGTCTCCTAAACCACCAGCGATATCATCATTCCCATCACCGCCGAATATACGGTCATTTTCCCCTTCACCTTTGATAAGATCAGCCCCATCTCCTCCTTGAAGGTTATCTTCTCCTGATCCTGTATTGGTGGCCGTGAAGCTGTTTCCTAAACTCTTCTCAAAGGTAGAATCTCCAAAAATCTTATCCGCCCCTTCTTTCCCATCAATGGTATCGTCCCCATCTCCACCTCCAATGAGATCATCACCCATTCCACCAGTGATAGTATCATCATCATCTTCTCCATTGAGAACCAAGGCTAAGGCAGCTTGAGAAGCATCAATAGTATCATTACCAGCACCTGCATTGAATATCAGAATCCCATTGGCACTATCAGGGGCGTTAATTTCTGCATAATCATCGCCTGACCCGGCATAAACTGTTAAAGGTGTGTTAATGCCTTGGAAGTAGAACTCATCTTCTCCTTCAAAACTACTAATGGTGGCTGCTCCTGCTGTGATTATGCCATTAAAGGTAAAGATATCATCATCTACCCCACCTTCGATTTCAACGATGCCATTGCTGGTAACATTGCCGTAAATATTAGTAGTTCCTCCTACTCCTGGATCATCGAGGGGATCACTATCAATCTTCATGGTAATGTTTCCGTTGGCGAAAATATTACTATCTGCTGCTAATTCTAGACTATCTTTTGCTTCAATAAAGACTTCTCCAGAGGCTGCCTTGACAGTGCCAAGGGTAATGTCTCTAGCTAAGATAAAGACATTTACTCCTGCATTTATCTCACCATTCGCTCCTAAAGACAGCGTATTTTCCCCTTCTAAGGTGACATTGCCGGCGGCATTAATACTATTGAGAATATCAATATTTTGGGCTGCCGCATCTAGTTGTACCCGAACATCACTATTATTGGAGGTAACAGTACCAATGGTTAGATTGCTCAAAGAACGCAGATAAATACCATCATTAGCTGTGGCATCCACTTGTCCATCCACGATGATATCAAAGAAATTATTTGCTGTACCAATGCTTTGTGCCGCAATTAACTCTAGGGATGCACTGCGAATGTTACGGGTTTCTGTTTCAAATCGATCTAGGATTGAACCCACTTCGGCTTTTAAACGGATATGTCCAACAGCAAAGAGATTGTCTAACTTAATATCGTTGTTTACTTGAGTTAAGTAAATATTGTTCCCAGAGCGTGCTGTGAATACATTATTGCCACCTACCTGAATTCTGACATCGGAATCTTTTGTGCCAATGTCATTATCTCCAGCTTCTAAAATTACCTCATTACCAGCTATGACGTTAACTGTACTGCCACCGACACCGTTATAAATGCCTTTTGCTGATTTAATCCGAACATCATTGTTGTTGGAGTTCAAGGTGTTAAGGTTCATATTTTCTTCTGAACCAAGGAACATGACACCATTGGATGAAGCGGTGATTACTCCAGTTGCTTCTATATCAACATCTTCACGAATACGAATATCAATGCGGGCAGGTACATCGTTGTATTCGAGAACATTTCCGGTGATCACAATAGTTCCAGCTACGTCAGCATAGTAAGTAATATCACTTCTTTCGGCGGTGGCGATCGCTAACAAAAATTCTTCTTCTTGTGGCGTACCCTTTGTAATATCAGCAATGAGGAAAGAGCGAGTACCATTATCTGAACCGATGTTAACGCTTGCCCTTAGGGTAATATTGTGTCCCTTGGCATTTGGATCTTCAATCACCAATTCTGTATCGGACACATCAAGGAAAATGGCGGAACTCAAGCCATATTTGAGTTGTTCTTTAGTCCAAACTCCCCCTTCCTCAAGGGAGTTTTCTTCCGCATTTGAAGAAAATTCATACTTATAGTTAGGATCATAAGCTGCCGTTAATCCCGGTGCCTCAAGCTGCCCATGAAGAGCATGGTAATCTTGGGTTTTTTGTTGCTCAAGACCTTGAATTTTTGCTTCGCTGTAACCCATTGCACTCAAGTTATCTTTTCGACTTTGATCAAATTGATATTGGAAATTCGGATCATAAGCATCAGCCGTGAAAGCGGCCTTAATATTTACGTTGACTTGACCCAACGCTGTTGCCCCAAATTCATCCTCAACAGTGACCCCAAAGGATGCTATGCCTGTAAAGCCATTACTGGGAATAAACTCAAGATTTGAGAATTGAACTATCCGTTGACCCGCTACTACCGCCTGACCATTGAGCATCAAAGTCCCATTAGTTGGCAAAGCATTGATTGTGACTGCTGATAAGCGATTGACAGTAATTCCCGCCAGGCGATCGCCATCCCCATCACTAAACCCAGATAAGAAGTGGATAGCTTCAAATTCAACTTTCTTATTGACGAGTCCATCCACAGAAATATCGCTAAATATGGGAGCCGTGTTGCTTTCCCCTACTCGTAGCGTAATTGAACCTAGATCCGTATTACCTGAGCCATCATCTGCCAAGACTTCAAACTCCACATCCCCTGTGAAATCCTCTCCAGGAATGTAAACCAAATTGCCTAAGTCTGAGGCATCAATAACAGTGTTTTGCCCAACTTCAACGCCATTTAATTGCAACAAACCAGAACTAGGAAGAGACTTGATCGTAATACTCGCCAAAGCATCCCCATCAACATCCCCAAAATAATTGGTGAAATCAGTCAAGCTAAAGTTAATACCATTGGAATTGACAGGAACTAACTTGCCAAAATCATTAAGAACTGTGGCTGTATTGTCATCAACATAGGAAATATTGCGATTGTCTTGAATATTGCGATATTCCCAATATCGTTGATAGTCTTGTTGCTTAGAGTTTTTATAGGCTTCCTTGGTCTCCTTGATACTCTCTAAAGCCCCATTTTCTACCGTTAAGCGCAGTTTCTGATTGATCGCCGCCAATACCTCATCCTTGGCAATCAGATCCTCCTCACCCCCAGTATTATTGTCAACAATGCTGCCATTGGTTGCACGGATGGAAACATCACCATTTTGACTGGTTGCCTGAATCAAAAAGAGGTCGCCTGTTTTTTCAGTAAGATAAATCCCATTATTGGCTTGGGCATCAAGACCATGACTTGTATCGCCTTTTGTATCCACTTGAATGGCAGATGAAGCCGTCCCGATAGTCCCACTAGCAGAGTTTAGAGTGACTAAGTTTCCAGCAATCAAGCTATTGCCATTCAATGCTGTGACATCATTTTTAGTGATTAGAGTGACATCGCCATTACTAGCTTGAATTTCCTGAACCTTTAAGCCAGAGCCTTCATCATTAATATCAATATTTCCAGAGGTTGTCGTCGCATTAATGGTACCACCGCGAATCCCTGTTGCCAGAGCTTGGTCGAGTTCACCAATGCCTGTCTCTGCACTCAGAACAATATTTTTAGTGTCAATAATACTATCGGATGGCATCAGAATTGAACCAAATTTACTATTTAATGTTGTCGTACCAGCAACATTGGTAATAGAACCATTGAGATAAATAGATTGATTAGAAGTGACCTTTATGGCTCCAGTATTATTGCCCACAAACCTGATGTCAATGGGATGGTTCGCTTTGAAAGAATGAGTAAAATATTCTTGAATTGCAAAGTCAGTAACTACTACATCCCGCAATAAATTCGGCTGATCGTTTTTGTAGCCATTGGGATAGTACCATGAAACGTAACTGATGCTGTTAACGTTAGCCGTGGCATCAAACTCGTAGTCGCTTCCTAAATTACTATTTTCAAGAATATAGGAATAATCTTTATCTCCTGTTCGATTTGAATCATCTTCTCCCACTATTTTAAGGCCAACGGTATATGTGTATTTCATGCTGGGGGTTGTCGGTAGTCCTGTACGCCAAGTAAACGCGTTACTGGTGTAGGCTTCATTGTAGTCGTAAGTATATTCATTACCATAGGAGACATACTTATAAGTGGCACTGCTTGGTGTATATAACGTGCTCCGCCCAGACGAGACAACAGCATTATTGTTCAAGAGATTACCTGCGTCGCTGTAGGTATAACGGCTTTCCGTATTTTTCAGGCGATCAATAATAACAATTTGCCCCTCAATACCTTCACCGCCTGCATTTAAATTGCCTAATTCCAGACCATAGTCCGTATAATTGGTGATATTGATATTACCAAAGCCATCCATCGCTTGAATGCGCCCAGTCCCCGTACTTAATACTTTTCCTCGTAATTCAACATAGCCTCCACGCACATCAATGTCTTCAACTTCAATCAAATTTGTAAATGGATTAAATACTGCTTTTATCGCTCCAATAGTCCCTGAAGTAACTTTGCCATTGGTAGTCATTCCATCCTTCAAGGTATAGCGATAATCATTGTCAATGGCATCTACTCCCCATTTATTATCTTCTTTTTCAATATCGTCATTTAGGGAACTTTCTAAAATCAAATTATAACTATCTACCCCACTTTGAATTAATCCATTGACATTGATATAGTTGGCACTAATAAAGATATTATTTTCTGCAACAATAGCACTGGGGTTTGTGGTTGCAGTTTCCCAAGTGTGACTTAAATTTTTAGTGCTTGTTGTGGCTGGACTTGGATCGAAGCCATAGCTATAATTTGGACTTACTCTACCATTATACCCCTGCGAATTAATCTGAAAGTAAGGATTAAGAGAAGGAATTCGATCCTTAGCGGTAGTAGTTGCTGTATTTAAGGGATTTGCTAAACTCTCATACTTTCCAACTAAAGTGCTATCAACAGATTCAGGATTGCCTCCTGTATGGAAAAAATAGCCATCAGTTAAGATGAAATCTTCTCCTGCCTGAATATTAATGGTTTTGGCTGCTAATTCTCCTTGAATACCAATGCTACCTTTATCATTAACCAAGGAGACAATTCCATCTAGGTTACTGACGATACCATCATCATTGGAAAGCATGAGAGGCCCATTTACACTCTTATTGATAACACTAATTTCGGTTGTTTCCCCTTCTGATGTACTGATATTAGTAAAATTGACTCCGCTTTTACTGGAATTGGCTGCCAGGATCTCTCCATTGGATGTTTTGCTTTGACCATTGAGCAGTAATTTACCACCATTACCATCTCGAATAATTAAAGTATTGATCAACAGATTTATGTTGGAATTATTTTCAACTTCAATTAAGCTATCTCCTTGGGCTGTTAAATCACCAGATCCTGATAAATTTTGTGTATTAATAATAATGTCGCCAGAAGAAACAACAATATTTGGCAAACTGATAAACGTTTGTGCTGGATCGTTTAACGAGAGTCCAAGACTATTTTGAAGAAACTCTAATCCTGCTAATTCGTCTTCATAGTTCTGTTTCTCAGCAGCAGTAAAAGTCGAGCCTCGATAGTTCGTGCTTGCCTCTGCCTCTCCGTCCTGCGTGGTTACGGTACCTCCGGTGTTTGTCTCTGCGGTTGTATAGGTGGCTAAAATGCTCTCGATTGTTTTAATGCGATTAATAATATCACTAGCAAAGTTCACATCAAGAATTTCAAAACTGGAGTTATCATCATAGGCAATTTTCAGTCCAGAACTGTTAATAATGCCTTTGTCTTCACCATTGAGATAGACACGGGCGGAGGTAGCATTAATTTGGTCAAGGCGAACCCTTTGTTTATTATCAAATCCAGCAGTAACAGAACCATTGATGGTGACATATTCATTGTAGGTTTCGCTAATTTTAGGATTGCCTATAATCGTATCGGAACCGCCAAACCAAGATGCGATTTCTTTCCAAAGACTCTTGCCTTCTCCCTTCCCTGAAACATTGGTAAACCCTTTGCTCGCTTCAATAGCAACATCCCTGACAGATTGAATAGTTGCATTCTTTTCAATTGTGACCAGATTACTGGAGTTAACAGTCAGGCGCGTAACAGGGTCAGGATTCGCACCAGCAGAACCGTTGAGTAAGTAAATATTGCTAAACAAATTGACTGTGCTGTAGTTGCGACGCTTTGCTTCATCGTAGCCACGACCGGCATCAATATTTACGTCTCGTTTAGCGTAAATAAAGGCACCATCCTTGATCAGAACTTGGTTGACTGCTCCAGTAAATTCGGTGATGGAGGTTCCGGAGGGCAACCCGGCAAGACCATAGGTTTTAGCTTGAACATCGGTAGCAATATCAACATCGCTTCTAGTCCAGAGGTCAATGTCTCCCACGCTTTTCAGGTCTGCATTCCCAATTTCCACAATCGCTTGATTGAGGGTAATGCCAATGATGGAGTCGCCCCCTGCGAAGGGAATGCCGCCCCCCACATCAATATTGACTTCATCACGGGCGGTAATTTTGTTATGGGCGTTAAGAACAAAGTCCCCTGGATTATCCAGATCCCCAACAACCTCCAGGGTGGCGTTGTCAGCTACAGTTACTTTGCTGGTGTTGCGAACTCTAGTAATACTCTTAACGGCAGAAGCATCAAATACGCCTCCAGAACCGGCTTCCGCATTTTGATCTGCGAGGGCGGATTTGTTCATAATATTGTGCGATCGCGCAACAATATTGTCCGCAATAATATGCACATCTTTGATGTCAACTAGAACATTTGTCGTGACTATATTATTTGAGTCCGCGCCGCTACCGCCGGCAATAGAGGCATTAATAGCATTAGTTTTAGCATTAAAATCACTAATTTGTTGAGCCTTCAGATTAAGGTTAGTAACATTAATGTGGTTATTATCCTGACCATTGTTAATCGTTACAGTGGCATTGTTATTATTGATCGTTCTTGCATCGGCAGCTTGTCCGGAAATAATTCCGCCACCACCAGCAACAGATTCAGCAAAATTGGTGGTATTGCCAAAAGCTGTCACATTTAATGTTCCCCCACGGAAAATAACATTTGTGCCTAAATAGCTATTATGGGTGGTATTTGTTTCAGCTTTAGCGAGATGGAAACCCGCACTCAACCCACTAACACTCACCCCCGTTGCATAGGCATCTTGGTGACTTATATCTTGGACTGTGATGGTCGCAACATTGGTAATGTTGAGGTTTGTATTATCCCCGATGTACGCACTGAAATTATTGCTGTTTTTCGCTGTTGCTTCACTGCCGTTAACAGAAGCTAGTAATCCTCCCCCTGATCCCATTGCATCGGCTTCGACGGAAAAACCAGTGGTTGGCAGTTCTTGTTTAGCCTCTACATTCAGGTTTGCGGCCTTGACTTGATAGGTACTGTTCCTGTTGCCAATATTGATATAGGCATTAACGTCACTATCGGTTTCGGCGATCGCTGTCGAACTCCCCACAGCTATCCCACCCGCAACTGAGTACCCATCCGCATTCGCTTTGACTTGAGGTTGGATCTTAGCAATCACATTGAGGGTGTTGTCCACATCTATTTTCGAGTTCGTGCCAATATATGCCGTTGCATTATGACGGGAGATGGATTCTGATTTATTAACTTGAACTCCGCCCAAAACCCCGCCCGACGCAGAAGTCAAGGTGGAATCAAGTGTTTCTATCGCTGTCGCAAGGACATCTAAATTATCGGCTTGAGTAATGTTAGAGTTCTCAATGTAGGCTGTGGTGCTGCCGAAATCATAACTGTAGCTATTGACAACCCCAACACCCACTGCACCCACTGCTACTCCATTACCCTCGGAGTTAGCTGTTGAAGTGCTGTGAGCCTCCACTAAAACATTACCCGTTGCGTTCAGGGTTGAATCTTTAACAAACGCAGAAACAGTAGTATTGACAGTGGCACTTGCATCATTACTAGCAACCCCTACAGCAGAACCTGCAACAACCAGAGAGTAGGTTTTTTCAATATTGGCGACAGAAATTGCTTTGACAGTTGTATCTACAGAATCAACTGTAGCTCCATTGATAATTGATGCCTCAATATTGCTGCTGATAGTATTTTCGACGATTGAGGCACCCACTGCAGCACCAATACTAAAGCTGGCTGAAATGCCAATGGACTCTGCTATAGCGTTAGCATTTTCATTGGCAATGACTTCGACATTTTGAGTTGCATTGACTTTAAGAGATCCAGAAATCCACGCCTTAACTGTATTGGAAATCACGTTGTCAATATCAACACCACCACCACTAAGACCGAAAGCTCCTCCTGATACAGACGCAGTAAAAGCAGAGGAATCAGTTATTTTTGCTTGTTCCGCATCAGCATTAATGGAGATATTACCCTCAGCTTTAACCTGTTTGTCTGTAGTTCCAATAACATAAGCTTGCACCTGATTTTTGATGTCATTATCAACCTTGGAAACTCCCACGGAGATAGCAACACCACTGCTAATATTCAAATTCACGGCAACTGCAACGCCAATTGCTTGTGCCTTGACAATCTCGCTATTAGATAATGCCGTTACTGAAATATCGCCAACTGTGGCGGTGATGTTGGAGTTTTCACTATAAGCTTCGACCTTTGTACTCAATTGATTGATGACTTCTGCCCCGGCACCAGCCGCAGCTAAGATACCTCCGGCGATCGCCACAGAACCAGCAAAGGAAACCGCATCAACTTTATCGGTCGCTTTGGCTTGGACAGTTATGTTGCCTTGATCGGAGGTCAAGGTCGAGTTTTTAACATAGGCTAATACTTCATTGCCCAAGGGTGATGTATCGCCAATTCCATCTAACCCGATGAGATTACGTGCTAAGGATACGCCAATCGCACCTGCCCCCACTGTCCCACCTGCTACTGAGGCAGCCCCAACGAGCGAGGTAATGGTCGCCTCGCTTTGAGCATCAATCAGTATATTGTTCTGAGCTATGACACTATTGCTGTTGTCAATGTAGGCATGAACTTTGTTGTTAATAATATTAGTAGCATTGGCTCCGGCTCCAGTCAGTCCTACCCCAAGCGCACTAATAGCGACACCAAGGGAAGCAGCTATCGTTGTTGCCTCAACTGTTGCGGCTTCTTTTGCCGTTAAAGAAAGTTGATCCGATGCTATGACAGTAGGGCTATTGGTAATGTAGGACTCTACAGTATTGGCAATTGTATTCTCCGCCAATGCCACACCGATGGCAACTGATACGCCTGGACTTTTTGGAGCGATCGCGACGGCTAAGGCAGCAGCTCCGCTTTTAGCAGTAATTTTAGATGTATCCTGGGCTGTTAGCAGAATATTACTGGCTTCAATTCGAGAACCAACCGCACCATCAATATAAGTCTTGACCTGGGTGGCAATCTTATTAACCGTACTCACGCCAGCACCACTCAAGGATAAAGCTCCTTGCGAACCTCCTGAAATTGCTACAGATCCAGCCCATACTTCGGCGGTAATGGTTTGATGGGAAATGGCTGTCTGACGTATATCTCCAGTGGTAGCTTTAACAGTAGAATCCTCAACGTAGGCCTGGATTTGGGCTTTATTTGGACTGGCATCATTGCCAATTTGCACAGTGCCATCTGCATTGAAGCCAATTAAATCGAAACCAATGAAGTTGTGCGCTATTGATGCTCCGATGGCTGCGGCCACTCCACCTTTGCCGCCAATCCCAACTGAGCCAGAAACCGCGAGAACATCTGCATCAATTAATGATGTATTACGGGCATCTAAAGTAACCTCTCCCTCGCTGGTTACTGTGCTATCAATAATGTAAGCATTAGTATTAGTACCAATGATATTGACCGCTTCTGCTCCTCCCCCCGATAAGGCAATGGATATCTTCCCACTACCTGCAACTGCTATTGATGCTGCTGTAACGGTGGCACTGATAGTGGCATCTTCTTTCGCTTCGATCTTGATACGTCCTTTTTTGGTGGCTTCACTTGCCGTCTTTTGATATGTGACATCAAATTCAGTTGTTTTATCGGTTACATCTTCCCAACGGATGATATCGCCATAATTCTCAGCAGATAAATCCACTTTATCCGGTAGAAGTAAATCACCATCCTTGCGTCCGAGAAACTGATAACGCTTATCCCCACTGGCAACGATAGTTACTCCTGGCAGTATTTTTTCTTTGTAGTTAGCCTGATCCACCACGGCACGTTCAACCGTGACCGTCTCTTTCTTGATGTAGGCTTCAACCTCGTTCAATACTTCGTTCAGGGCTAAAGAGACACCAATTGTGCCTCCCAAAGCATTATCAGCCCCAAAAGATGCCGCTACAGCCGCACTTAAAGCATTTGCCGTAATTTTTGATGTGTCATTGGCAATTAAGTTGGCACTATCAGCAGTGATAATTCCTTGATCTGATTTCCCATTGGGTACTGTGCCATCAATAAAGGACTTGATTTGGTTTCGGATACGGTTTTCGGTACGGACACCTGCACCCGAAAGCTGCCCCGCATTGCCAGCCCCGCCAGCAAGCCCTACAGCAACGGCATCAACCCCTGCCTCAATGGTCCCGTTGGCTAAGGCCGTCAAGTAAAGATCGCGGGTAGCTTCGACTTTAGAGTTTTTAATATAGGCCTGGACTTCTGCTTTTGCCGCATCGTTATTTTTATTAGCCACAGGGCCAAGAGCTTCCCCAAATGAGGCTTCCCAACCAATCAAGTTCGTGGAGAAAGATGCGCCAATCGCTACCCCCCCTGCATTCTTCAGTCCGAGGGTTGCCGTAATCGCCGCAGCTAATACATCGGCGTTAATTGATGATGTATCCATCGCCTGGATATCAACATCGCCACCACTGGTGATCATACTGCCCTCAATATAGGCGTTGATCTTGGGAATAATGACATTGGTGGATTCTGCCCCACCACCACTTAGGGAAATGCCTGTCTGATTAGCGGCGGTCAAGGCCACTGCCACTGCGGTGGCTTCGGCAATAATTTTTGCTTTATTGATGCTAGATAGCTGAAGGTCTCCGTCTGATTCGACTGTTGAATCGAGAATGTAGGCTTGGAGATTATTGTTGATTTGATTCCTGGCGATCGCTGCCCCAATAGCTAGTCCACCACCGTTATTTCCATCAGCAAATGTTAGTGCGCCACTAAACCCAATCGCCTCGGCCGTAATTTGAGATTCATCGCTCGCCGTCAGGATTACACTACCTGTGTTCAGAGTGGTGACTTTACTATTGCCCTTAATACTTGCTTCAACTGTGGTCGCAATGTCATTAAAGGTAAACGCTCCGCCCAACGCGATCGTGCTTGCAGATTTTTCGGATGCGGCTCCGGAAATTGCTCCTCCAAGAGCTAGTACATCAACTGTCGGTTTGGATATGGCATCTACTTTTACGTCTCCTTTGACAGTTAAATCCGCGTTATCAATATAGGACTTAACCCCACTATTAATCTGATTAATAGAAACACTTGCACCGATACCAACCTCACCACCCAAGGTAGCGACTCCCGATACGCTGAAGATCGAGGCTGTATCAATGCCACTGACGCGAACATCAGACACGTTGAGAATGGTTGCACCTTCTAGAAAAGACTTCGTATGCCGACTGACTTCGTTATTAGTAACTTGTCCCGCAATACCTAGCTTACCGACTTTATTGCCACTAGCAGCATAGGAACTTATCGAACCTGGAGTACGTGCGGAAATGTTAATATCTCCATCGGCATTCAAAGTAGCCTGGCTAACAAAAGCTTGTACTCCACCAGATATTGTGTTTTGCGAGTAAGAACCAGCTAATCCTGCTGATTTTTTGTTCCCCTGTAATACTACTGAGCCAGAGCCAGCTAGAATACTCCCCGCTAAACCGTCATCTGCGGCTAAAATTCTAACATCACTGCCACTAGCAATGGTTTCATTTTTCAATACATGGCTCAAAGACAGATCACTCAGGGTTACGATGGCGATCGACAAAGTGGAAGCTGTAACGCTCACCACCTTAAACTCACCATTATTCAGAGTAGTACCTGATATATTGATAATTTGTCCGGGACGGAATCCCTCTGCTACCCAGCTACCACCGTCCCTCTCGATCGTGTCTACATCGTTGAGTTCTTTACTAAATGTCAGTTCAGGAGTACCTGACATAGCTGGTCCTGTGGTGATCGTCGCTTCTGATGTAGTTTGTGATGTCAGATTGTCCCCTGTTTCGAGAGTAATGATGATATCTTCCACAGACAAGATCCGATAATAGCCATCATTACTGTTAGTATCTTTAACACGTAAAGTTTGCCCAGCCCTAAATCCGTCACCAATCCAACTTCCTTCATTACGGGTAATAGTGTCATTTGTTCCTGCGTCGGCAAATATTAGCTCAGGAGAGCCTGTCATCTGAGGAGTTCCTGTGTTCGCAGCAAAAAGATCGATCTTTCCAGTTGTTGTAATTAATACTTGTCCATCTACATAGGCTCGAGTATTATTCTCAACGTTATTAATAGAGACATCTCCCGATGCCCCAAAGCCAAATGTACCGCCTTCGGCATTATTAGGTACTGAGCCAGACCCAGCATCAGACTTCCCTTTCCCTGTATCCTTTTTGCCTGAAGTTTTAGTGCCAGCGATAGAAAAAGAAACAATCTGGTCTCCACCAAGGGCATCAATTGTTACATCTTTGGCGGTAATTGATCCAGTACCACTAATTGCATCACCATCGATCTTTACTCCTTCAGCTACTTCATCCTGCAATTGGTCACTCGATTCAAGAATAGCAATATTGCCATCAATAGTCGCTAGGGTATAAGTGCCATTATTGTTGTTGGAACTAGAAACTATAATTTCATCACCAGGTCGCCCAAATTCTCGAACAATTTAAAGACAACTGGCAACAAATCTACATCGAATTAGAGAAACTCCGCCAACGGGTTAGAGATGCAGAAAATGAACCCACCTATGGCTTGCACAAGAAAAAGCAAATGCCCTTTTTCAGAATGTTCAAAAGTGAGCTTTTTGGCAATACTGAACTAACCGAAGACCTGATCGCCCAAAACGTAGCATTAACGCAACAAGTGTTTATGGTAGTAGAGCGCGAATTACAACTAGCAGGTTTTTGGGAAAGTATTCCCGCCCGTAATAAACTCAAGGCGGAAATTCAAAAAATTCTCTTGTCCCCTGAATTTAAGAACCTACCGAACATCATCAAAAACCGCAATCAGATCATCTCGCGAGTCATGGAGTTAGCTGAAAAAAATACCGATCGCATCCTATACGCCGACTAAACTAGCCAAAAATGGAACTTAATTACGCAGTCATTTACTCCTCCAAACGCAAAACGCTCACGATTACTGTTGAGCGCGATCGCTCAGTTGTCGTCAAAGCTCCCACAGGCACATCACCCGAAAAAATTAATGCGATCGTAGAGTCCCGCAAACTATGGCTGTACGAAAAAACCAATCACGAACAAAAGTATCACCCACCTCTCCCACCAGGGAAAGAATTAATCAGTGGTGAGTCACTACCCTATCTAGGACGCAACTATCGCCTAGAAATATCAGACAGCATCGAGGAAATTCAATTTATCAGTAATCGATTTTTAGTTCCCAAAGCCCAAGCAAATCATCGCGGCGACATCTTTAAAAACTGGTACATCAAAAAAGCTGAAGAGAAAATTCTCCCCCGCGTTCAATTTCATGCCCAACGTATAGGTACAGAGTTCAACCTAGCCAAGATTACAGACAGTAAATATCATTGGGGTTCCTGTACACCAAAAAACAACCTAAATTTTAACTGGCGATTAGTCAAAGCTCCCATGTTTGTCATTGACTATGTAATCGTTCACGAATTAGCCCATCTGATTGAGCATAACCATACGCCTCGTTTCTGGAACATCGTCAAAGCTCAATTAGCCACAATGGACAAAGCTAAACAATGGCTAAAAGATAATGGCGAACTATTAGAACAAAATCTATAAGGGTGGCTACCCAATAAGTATAAAAGTAAAACAAAGTTACTATTATAAGCAGAAGTTATGACAAAGCCCAAAACCCTGATTCTGTCGTGGGGCGAATGATAAGTTGAAGAAAAAAGCCTTCCTTTCTTGTGTCACTCATCACGGAAACACAACCTTTCACCCCTGGAGTCAACGAAATGTGGATTTCATATAAGCGATTCCTACGCATTGCATCGGAAGGAACTAGCGATAGCGAAGCGCTGCTGCAAGCAGTTCGCCTTGCCACCCACAGAAATTACCCATCAAGTCCAAATAGATTTTAGAGGGAGAAATTTTTATAGAGTTAGAGAGCGAAGCGCTGCTGGGAATCGCAAAGCGCTCCACAGAAATTACCCCATCAACACCAAATAAATTTTCTTGAGGGAAAAGGTCAAATTACAATATTACTTATCAGAATATAACTAGCTAGAATGCTTATTCGGATAAGTAAATGAATGAATCCCCGGAAATTGGTGAAATAACTGTTGTCAATTCCCTAGCTTTGACTGCACCCACCCCCCTAACTGAACACCCCGCTGCTGTCTATCTCTCCAATTTATCCCCTGGTTCTCGTTCCGCGATGAGGCAATCTTTGAATGCGATCGCTCGTATCCTCACCAGCAATGAATGTGATGCACTAACGTTAAATTGGGCTGAACTGCGTTATAAACATACAGCTTTATTACGGTGTATACTAATGGAAAGATATGCACCAGCCACAGCTAATAAAATGCTGAGTGCGTTAAGGAGAGTCTTGAAAGAAGCATTACGACTTGAATTAATGGACGCTAGGGATTTTGCCAGGGCGGTAGATGTCGCTAGTATTAAGCTGTCTAAGGAACTCAAGGGGCGTTTTTTATCTGAAACTGAAATTAATGCCCTGATGCAAGTATGTTTTGATGACCCTACTCCCATTGGTTATAGGGATGCGGCCTTGATAGCAATTTTGCGGGGTGCGGGGTTACGCCGGGGGGAATCGGTAAATTTAATGTTGAGTGACTTCCATTCTGGGAGCGTTAAAGTTCGCAGTGGTAAGGGTGGTAAAGATAGAACTGTTTATTTGCCAGATGGAGTTTTACCAACTATCGAAGACTGGTTAGAAATTAGAGGCCGGGAATCTGGGGCTTTAATCTGTCACATTAATAAATCCGGGGCGGTAACTTTGCGACAACTGACACCCCAAGCGGTATTATTCATCTTGGAAAAACGGGGTGCAGAAGCTGGTGTCACTAACTTTTCTGCCCATGATTTTCGGAGAACTTTTATTTCTGAGTTATTAGATTCTACTGATATCGTTACCGTCCAGAAATTAGCCGGTCATGCCTCACCGGAACTCACTTCTAGATATGACCGCCGGGGCGAGGAAGTTAAACAACGGGCTGTACAGGCAATTAGTGTGCCTCGACGGAAGTGATAATATTTTATTAGTAGTTAGTTTTTAGAAGTAAAAAAAATGGCTAAAGGGTTTGGTGTAAAGCCAGAAAAACAATTAGGATACATCTTACAGTTAATGCCAGAAGTCAAAGCTTATGCTGTGAGATTCAATTATAATGACTTTCATGAAAAAACTGGAGAGGAATTTATTGGGGTAACAAGTATGCTTCATGAGGCTCAAGTCTGGAAGAAAAAGGAGCAAGTTAAACAGTCAATTGAAAAATATTCTGACTTTCTACTGGAAAAGGTAGAAGCTGGTTCACAAGTGCGCGTAGATATTAAACAACTTAAACGTTCCAGTGACGGTAAACTCATTGATGAGTTAGTTGAATCATTATTCATAGTTACAGACAACTCTGAAATGAAGATATTATCCCCTACTGTCTCACCGGATAATACAACCCATCTTTAACATTTAATTTCCACCCCAAACTACTGGGGTCACGATTCCTGGACCAACTAATAAATTCCTGCTCAGTTTTGGTTTCCCATTCTGTAGTTAAACTCTGCTGTGTTACCCCCAACCGTTGCGCTAAGTTCTCAGGGGCAAAAGATGTGATTTCTACTGGTTGTTGTTGATACTGATATCCTGAATACCTTTGTCTAGAGTTGCCACCGCTATATCTACCAGAAACTATTGCTTTTTCAATTTTCTCTAACTGTTTACCAAGCACTTCTAATTTAGTGGCCACCTGTTGATCTTGTTGGCAAAGGTGCGTTTTCAGTTCCCCCAGTTTCTCCTCCACCTGCTGTAATTCACTGGTTGCTTCTAGTTTTACACTGCTATCGAACTGCGCTATCAATTCCTGTAAGCCTTGCAGTAAGGCTGTTGTGTGACCGTCGCGGTGGATTTTTGCTAGTTGCCGTACTACCGGAATTAGTACATTAGGCACGCGGATCATTTCGCTGGGTGGGGTCTTGTTGGTAGGCATGATATCTGTAGTTGATATCGAATATTGTAGCCTGAAAGTTTCCCTGAAGAATTTTGTCTAGGGTAGTTGTCGGTTCGCAGACAAAGTGAAAATTGACGCGGACTAATTGAAAATATACTTGTGTAACCCTTATTATTTCGTACCCTGAGAGCGAGCGATTCCTACGGAGCGCTAATTCCCTCCGGGACGCTTTGCGAACGCTATCGCTAATTATAGAAGTGTTTCTCCAAAGCTTGTAATGAGTTGCGAACTTTTATCCTCATTTGGCAGAAAATTTCAATTAGTCCGCGATTTTGGTAGGAATTTTTCATCTACTCCGTGACAGATTTTCACTTTGTCTGCGACAAGGTAAGTTAGAACCCTGATTATTCCGTTGAAATTTTTTCAATTAGTCTGCGAACCGACACCATTAAAGTCCAATCGGCAGCTACTTTAGGTGCTTATGGACTTTTAGAAGTTGTTTTTCAACCCCAAGGTGGCGCACCACCCCATTATCACGAACAAGAAAACGAGTCTTTCTACATTCTCGAAGGGGAAATAGAATTTCAAGTTGCAGAAAAAACTTACATTGCCAGTGCTGGTAGTTTTGTCCATATTCCTAAAGGAAAAATACACAGTTTTATAGCGTTTCCTAGTCTAATGAGGTACAAAATTATCTGCGTTCATCTGCGTTCATCTGCGTTTAATTCTGACTTCTTGTACCTCACTTACATGGGAATTGCTATATTAATAAATGCCAGACTCCAGTGAAAGCATTAGTTTGGGTAACACCAGGGGGGTTAGAGAAATTTTTTGCTGAAGTTGGGACAAAGGTAGAAGATCCTTTATTTCCTCCTCCCCTAAATCCCGCAGACATGGAAAGATTACCACGTATCGCCGCTAATTATGGACTGCAATTAATCACGACTGAAGATAACAAATAATCAAGATAGAAGTAATTCATTAATTACCTCTAAGCAAGAAAGTTAATAATAAGAAACACTCATTTGCTGAGTTTAAAGCTCAGTCAAAAAAAAGATGTTTTTAAAAGATGTGTAGCACAAAAAAACAGTGCCATTATTTCAATCTCATGTTTTTAAACATGAGTTTTTCTGTTCCCTGTTGCTTCCTGTTCCCTCTGAATAATAATTTAATTTTCACTAATTCCGGTTTCTCAGTTTTCCCCACAGTAATTAGTGAACCGTGGGGTTTTGTTTTCTAAAACTCTGAGTTACTTTCTAACCATTGTTCTAAATCAGTGACAGAGGAGAAATCTAAGAGTGCTTCACCGAGTAATTCTAATTGGTCAATTGTTAATGTCCGAATTGTGTCAATGAATGATGATTTAATTTCACCAATTCGCCGATTTAGTTGCCGAATAATTAGTTGTTGTTCACCGCGTTCCATTGCTAATTCTTCTGTTGGACTAATGAAAGGCATTTGATTTTCCTCCTCTAAATGTTTGATTTTAGCTACTAATCCTCGTTGCAATTCTTTGGGTAATGTCATCATTTTATCAATTATCTTAAAAAGGGTAACAATTTTTTCTTTTGTTAAGCCTCGCTCGTAAAGTCCCCTAATTAATGTCCATTTCCATTGTTCCCGTTCTGCTAAATTCCCTGTGGTGGCTTTGGTTTTCAAGTGTGCCATTACTATGATAGCAAAGGGATTATCACTTGATTCTAGTTCATTCCACCGTGATTCATAGTCCAGGAGTTTAGCAATAGGGAACTTCAGACTTAATTCACAATCTAACATGGCTTGATGATAACTGTTAGGTCGCCAAGTGGAACTTGTGTCTCCTAAAATTGCCAAACTCACAACAAATTGGTGATAAAGGTCAAAGGCACGGTAATTATAAGTGTACATCCGTTCTTCAAAGTCAACATCATATTGGCTTTGAATCTCAATATGAATTAAAATCCATACTTGTGTTTTATCCAATAACCAAACTTTGTACAGTTTATCTGCAATGCGTTTTTCGGTTGCTGACGACGCTGTAATTTGTTGCAGTTCTTTGTCTAGTGATTCCGGTGGTTTTGTCCAATCAATTGCTTTATAAGCCACAGGAAAGAAGAAGGATAAAAAACTATCAAAATATTCGTTTAATGCTTCTTTCCAAGATTCATCGTAATTAGCAGTGATTTCATTTTTGTTCATAAAATGCTATACTAGAAATTGTTATTACAAGCTCGGTTTCTCTAATTTAATTTGTTTGTGTCTATCTAATATTTTAACTTTAAATAGTTACTTTTTTATCAATACTCTATGTTTTAACTAAAGTAAAAACCTATTTTTAAATACGGAGAAGTTTTGATTAATTTAGATACTAAAACGGCAATGTTTACGAAAATTGATTCAGTTACCATTATTAATAATGTTACCTTGTTGGTATTCTATACAGAAGCCCATTGTTGGCAGTTTCGGTTAATTACTGCTGGTGGTGAGGTGTTTGGTGAACGCAAACTTTATTACACCCCAGAAGCAGCAGAAAAAGCGGGGCGGGAATGGATTTTTGAGGATAGTTGATTCTGAAGGGATGGAAAGCAATAAGCGATACCTTTGATCAGCGTAGCTATCGCTCCCTAGAAATCGCTGTAGGCATTTATTTAATATCTATCTTTTGGTAGATGACACTGGACTTACTTAGTGCATATTTCGACTTTATACAAGTCAAAAATGAGGAAAAACAAGAAATCAGCAAATTTTCCTGAATTTAGCTGTTTTTGCTATTGCCTTTTTTTTAGAATGTGCTTATTATGTCAAAAGATATATTACTCGTTACATCAGGCATGAACCAGATGTTAAAAGGACCATTGGTGGTCAAACAACCCGAAATTGGGGGGCTAATTCGGGAGTTTCGCCTGTTGACTGGACTTACTCAAGAACAGTTCGCAGCTTATCTAGGTGTGACTTATGGCACTGTTAACCGTTGGGAAAATGAGCGATCGCAGCCTTCACCTATGGCTATGGACAAGATTGAGCAGAAGCTGGGGGAATGGGGGGAACAAGGTCAGGAATTATTGCAGAAGTATTTAGCAGTTTAGAAAATAAGGCGAAAAGGAATTTACGTGAACATTGTTTGATCAACAGTATTTTCTCTACAAACAATTATCTACTTATCAAGCGATCGCTAATCTTGATTTAGTAATTGGAGATAGACAACAGAGTGCGTGGAACAAAACAGAAAATTTGATGAGATGGATTAATACTGTCAGTGAAGAAGGGAACAACCTCAAGGATAGGGATAAAATTAACCGTTATCGTCGTTAGTTAGAAGTTTATGCTCATATTGTGGAGGAGAGAACAGGCTTAAAGGTGAGTAAAACCCATCTTTATTACACTAGCGAAGAATCGGGGAATCCCTATATTAGTTTTTCAGTTGATGCTAAGTCTATTAATAGCACTATTGAAACTTTTGATAAGGTGGTGCATCGGATTGAACAGAAGGATTTTAGCATTCCTGAACGCCCTATTAAAATCTGTAAGTCCTGCGATATGAAGTTTTATTGTGATACTAAAAATTGGTATTTTAAGGAGTAATGACAATGAAAGGTTATATACCAGATATTATAGAAGAAGTAAAATCAGGAATTATTCATATAGTTCATGTGGTAGATGGAAAAAGAGTTTCATCTGGTACTGGGTTTATGGTTAATGGTTATTTAGTTACAAATTATCATGTTATATATGATGCACCAAAAGATTCAAAGATTATTTTGAGAACTTATGATAGTAATATTAATGAACCTTTAAAGGGAATCATTGAGTTAGAACGTGATGAAGACGGACATTTTTCAGGCAAAACTAATAAGGGGTATAAAAACGAAGAAGGTGATTTTATTAAGGATTTTCAACTTCATGAAAAGCAAGATTATATTATTTTAAACATTCCTGAACTAAAAGAAGCAGGTTTATATAATTTTTCTTTTGAAACTCATGACAATAAAAGAGTAGGAGAAGATATATTCTTCTTAGGACATCATTTAGAACATTCTCAACTTAGTTGCCATAAGGGAATTATTTCATGCTTTTATTTTCATGAAAACCATCGGGTTGATATTATACAACTTGACGCAAGCGTTAATAATAGTAATTCAGGAAGTCCACTCATTAATCCAAACACATCTAAGTAGGTCGGCGGAAAAGTTTATAACTATGTAACGAAAAGTTAAGAAGAAGTATGTTCGTTAAATTTAATACGTTCTGTACTGTATTGTCCTTTTTCTCCCCTGGCTTTAACCCCATTCATTACGGCATAAGCAAGGTCTAACTCGTCCTCAAACATTTGTCCCGATAGTTCATCTTTTTTGAGATGCTGCCATTCCAATTCAATTGGATTCATTTCCGAGCAATATTTGGGCAGAAAGAAGATATATAAGTTCTGACTCTCCCATTTTGACCATAACTGTTGCACTTCCTTACATCGGTGTATTGGACCGTTATCCTGCACTATCACTCTTATTCGTCCGTTTTTTTCGGCTTCTTGCGCTTCTTGTTCCATCATTTGGATATAAGATTTGCGATTAACACCACCAATAACTAAACCGTAAACAAAGCTAACCTCATGTTGAATCAGCCCAATAATGCTTAATCTCCGTCCACGACGCTTTGTTTGTTCTAAATGTTTTTGCTCACCTCGCTGATAATATGTATAACTTGGTTCGCTCCACATACAGAACCCTGATTCATCCAAATATTTCAAGTCTATTTCTCCAGCCGCCGCAGATAGTGTCAACATCTCTAAGTCTGCTTGCTTAATTTCTCTGTTTTTGGGGTCTTGTTTTCCTTTGTGACTCTTTCTAGCTCGTTTCCAAATGACCCCCTTTTTTTGAGTACCCGTCTTAATCTGTCGGGACTCAATTGAATTTGGCGTTCGCTTTCTAATTTTTGAGCTAATTGAACACTGTTATATGTTCGTGGTTCTTTTTTTAGGCATTCTTCCAAAAATACTATGTCTTCTTCACCATACTTTGGTTTACACCCTCGACCAGGTAGTTCCCAAAGTCCTTCTATACCCTGTTTTTCCCATTTATGTAAGATTTCTCTGATTGTTTGAGGAGTCCAGTCAAAATGAGCAGCTATTTTTTCTACATACCAACCATGTGAATTTAACCTAATTACCTCGGCTTTATCTTTGACTTTTTGCGGCAAATCCCTTGTTCTTAGGTTCAACAGGGTTTTATCTTGCTCACGAGTTAAAAATACCCTTAAACGAGCACCCATATTTTAATCACCTCACTAGATTTATTTTCCGTATTTACTTATCTTTACATAGTTTGGTTTCTTTGCGCCGACTTACTTAAGGTGATTGGTATTGTTACACAAAAAGAATCTGGATTAACTAAAAACTTTGACACGATGTATTCAGTTATTCAAGGTAAGATAATGGATTTAGGTCATAAAAACCAATCTTTCATAAATAAACAAAATGATAAAGTTGAAGAACTAGAATGTGAATTAAAAAATCTTTCTGAGAAGAATACAAATATATTTATCAAGCATGAAAATCTGGAGAAAGAGTTAAAAATTTATGAGCAAATACACAATATTCTAGATGATAGAAATCATATAACGCCACTAATTAGAGCAATCATCCATAGCAATTTTAATTTACTGAGAATAGCCAATGAGATTAAACGTTCTGCTAATGTAGGCATTGGCTATGCTTATTCTGTTCAACATCTTATAAAGAAAAGCTTTTATATTGAAGGATAAAAACTAAAATGACTAACCAACCAGCACTCAATCTTAACTTAACCGATACTAAAAAAATAGACTCAGTTGAAGATTATGAATTTGAGCCGATTAAGGGCTATCCTATGCTTCGTTGGCAGGGTAAACGTCCCTTTACTTCTACAGTTTATTATCCTGCTCAGTTAAAGGAAAGGCACGGTAATGAAGTTGATGGATGGATAAATAATATTTTCTGGGGTGATAACCTTCAGGTAATGAGTCATTTATTGAAAGAGTTTAGGGGCAAGGTTAATTTAGTTTATATTGACCCTCCTTTTGATTCTAAAGCTGATTATAAAAAGAAGATTAGTTTAAAAGGTAAACAAGTTACTAATGATCAGACCGCATTTGAAGAAAAGCAATACACGGATATTTGGACGAATGATAAATATTTGCAGTTTATGTATGGCTAGACTGTGCCAAATTAGGAGTTTTGTCCGCTAACAAATCAGAAAAACCGCCAAAAGCCTTGTCATTAAAGATTTTTTGATGTTCAACTTTCTTGGATTTTTTAACCGATCATTTTTCTTAAGTATAAAAAAATTTCATTGAGATTACACTTGCCGAAACTAATGATAGTTAAGGATTTCAACTTTTTAAGGTTTTCTTAAAATACAAATTTCCCCTTTTGGCACAATCTAGCCAATTTCTACTTTATAGGATATATATCATAAATGGTTAATATTTTTAATAACACACAAGAGCATCTACTACCTAGATTAAGAGAAAGCATTGCTAGTTCTTATCAAGCTAAATTTTGTTTAGCCTATTTTAATCTTAGAGGATGGCAGCAAATTGGTGATTTGATTGAAAAATTTCATGGAGGTGAAAACAACTGTTGCCAGTTACTGATTGGTATACCGAATATACCTGAAGATGAGGTGTGTTCAGCCTATTCTCCCCCAGCGATTGAAAACTATATTGATAACAGAAGAGCTAACAATCTGAAAAAACATATTCTATCTAATTTTCGTCAACAGCTTACTATTGGTATACCTACAAACAAGGACGAAGCTAGTTTACGGCTTCTTAGTAACCAGTTAAAAACTAAGAAAGTCATTGTCAAACTGTTTTTACCTTATCCAATTCACGTTGATTTCTACCTAATATACTCTTATTGTATTAACAATTCGGTATTTGCATTCCTTGGAGCAAACAATATAACCCTATCAGGAATAACCAAAAAACTAGAGGCAAGTATTGAGGTTTTAGAAAACGATGCTTGTGATGAATTGCAAAAATTATTTGATAGTCACTGGAACGATAACTGGTGTATTGATATATCTAAAGAGTTAGTAGAAATAATTGATGAAAGTTGGGCTGGAGAAAGACAAATTACACCTTATCATATTTATCTAAAGATAGCATATCACCTCTCATCAGAAGCAATAAATAGTCTGTCAGAGTTTCGTATTCCCCGTGAATTTGAAAATATTTTATTTGCTTTTCAGAAAGCTGCTGTACAAATTGCCGCTCAAAAAATAAATAAGCGAGGAGGTGTTTTAATTGGTGATGTAGTTGGACTAGGAAAAACTTTAGTTGCAACAGTTCTAACTCGTATTTTTGAGGAAAAATATGGGATTAGTACCTTAATTATATGTCCTACAAACCTTGAAAAAATGTGGCAGATGTATATTGATAAATACGGTATGCGTGCTAAAATATTACCTCTTAGCCAAGTTAAGAAAGAGAAACTACAAAATATACAAGCTCGTTTCAAAATGGTATTAATTGACGAAAGCCACAATCTAAGAAATAGAAAACGTAAACGATACAAAGCTATACGAGAATATATAAAAGAGACAGAAAGTAAATGTATTTTATTATCAGCAACGCCTTATAACAAGACATATTTAGATTTATCTTCACAATTAGGTTTGTTTATACCAGAAGATAAAAATGTATTTATCCGACCAGAATCTCTAATAAGTGAGATAGGAGAAATAGAATTTTTAAAATTACATCAATGTTCAATTACTTCACTTTCTGCGTTTGAGAAAAGCAATTATCCTCAAGATTGGCGAGATTTAATGAGGCTTTTTATGGTACGGCGCACCCGCAAATTTATCAAAGATAACTACACCACACAAGATGAATTGAATCGTGCATATTTAAAATTGCCAGATGGCAACCGCTTCTATTTCCCTGAAAGGCTACCGAAAACTATCAAATTTAAAGTTGGTACTCCTGATAATGATCCCTATGCGCTACTTTATTCAGAAAAAGTTATACAAGTAATTAGTGACTTAAATTTACCTCGTTATGGTTTACGCAATTATATTTTATCTTGTCAACAACACATACTAACTACACAAGAAAAAGATATTATAGATGGATTATCTCGTGCAGGAAAACAAGTTTTAGGATTTTGTAGAATTAATTTATTTAAAAGATTAGAAAGTTGTGCAGATTCTTTCATCTTATCAATTAAACGTCATATTCTGCGAAATTATATTTATTTATACGCGATTGAAAATGGTTTAGACATTCCAATCGGTACGCAAGATATTGCATTGCTAATAACAGAAATTAATGATGAAGACAAGGATATTACATTTACAAATCTTGATGAAAATTTATTAAAATTGAATAGTAATTATACGCATCAGGCTGCTGTTATTTACCAAAAATATGTGAACGAATACAAGCATAAATTTAAATGGTTGCGTCCAACACTATTTAGTAAAAAATTGAAAGACGATTTACTTGATGATGCAGAAGCACTCAATAATATTCTTAATGAATATAATAATTTATCAACTAAAAAGGATGAAAAATTGGAGGCATTAATAAAACTACTGCAAATAGATCATCCGTTAGAAAAAGTATTAATTTTCTCTCAATTTTCAGATACAGTTGATTATTTACATAAAAAACTTAAAAACAGAAATATTACCCAAGTAGAAAAAGTAACTGGGAAGTCAAATGATCCAACAGGCACTGCTTGGCGTTTTAGTCCTATAAGTAATGAAAAAGCCCAGCATGAATTTTCTATAAATGAAGAATTGCGAATATTAATCGCTACAGATGTATTAAGTGAAGGTCAAAATCTTCAAGACTCTGCCATTATTGTTAATTATGATTTGCCTTGGGCTATTATTCGTTTAATTCAGCGTGCTGGTCGAGTAGATCGGATTGGACAGCAATCACCAGAGATATTATGCTACTCTTTTCTCCCTGCTGATGGAGTAGAGCAAATTATTAATTTGAGAGGAAGACTTCACAAAAGACTGCGAGAAAATGCAGAAGTAATAGGCACTGATGAAATTTTTTTTGAAGATGAGAAAAATCAACAAGTTATTCTAGATGACCTTTACAATGAGAAGTCAGGAACTTTGGATAGTGATGAAGATACTGAGGTTGATCTAATCTCTGAAGCTTACGAAATTTGGAAAAATGCAACTGATGGAAATCCATCACTTAAGAAGACAATTAAAAATTTGCCAAGCGTAGTTTATTCAACTCGTTCAGTTCCATCATTGTCATCAGAAGGAATTATTTTATTGTTCAAGGTTGCTGAAGACAATTTATCATTGATATGGATTGACCAGAGTGGTAATGTTGTCACTCAGTCTCCAACAAAGATTTTAAGATATGCTGCTTGTGATCCAAATACACCTCCTAGCCAAGCAGATGAACGCCATCATCAATTAGTACGGCGTAGTGTCGAAATAATAATTGAAGAAGGCAAAAATGTTGGTGGTCAGCTAGGTGGAAAAAAAGGTGCTAGATTTCGTACTTATGAACAATTGAAGCAACATTTTCTAGAAACCGCAGGAACAGAGATTGATTCTCAAGAAATACAAAAGGTTATTGAAGAAATTTACCGCTTTCCATTGCAACAATCGGCAAATAAAACTCTCAACCAAAGACTAAATTTAAAAATCAGTAGTAAAGATTTAGTAAATCTAGTCCTTAAATTGCATAGAGAAGATAGCCTTTGTGAATTTGATAATAAATTTGAGCAACAAGAACCTCAACTTATATGTTCTCTTGGCTTATTCTCTGCAAAGGAAAATTAAGCGATGGAATTCGATCCAATTTGTGTGGACAAATACTTAAAAGAATTTGATTTTCTATCTCTTTTTATTCAAGCACTGGGATGGAACTATTACAAAAGTTATCCTTTGCAACTCTCAGTTAATAGCCAAATTTATATTCTTAATACTTTTGCTGAAAAGCGCGGTATGGTTATTTATACTTGTCAGCCTGATAGTTTTGGGGAAATTCCCAATGTTGTCACTCGTTGTCGAATAGAGCGTGAATTAACAAAATATACTTACGAACATTTGATTATTTATACAGATGTCAATCAAACTCGACAAATATGGCAATGGGTAAGGAGAAAAATACAGGAAGAAGTTTTTCGAGAATACATTTTTTTTAAAGATAAATATGAAGACTTATCTCTTCCAATGTTAGAAAAGATATTTTTCCCATTAAATAAAGAAGATGATATTACATTATTTTATGTAATAAATTGTGTTAAAAAAGCTTTTGATATACCTGGAAAAGAAAATAAATTTGTTAGAGATGATATAACAGATGAAAGCATTGCTCAAGAAGTTTTAATGCTAATAGCTAAATTTAGGCTAGTAAAAGCTGATAACAAAATTGAATTTTCTGAAAAAATAAAATGCCTCTTAGAATCGGAAGATACACGAGAACAGTTAATAGAACAGCTTCCACGAAAAAAGATTTATACTGAATGGATGAATTGGATGAATATTATAAATGTATTGAGCGAAAATATAAACAGTATATTTGATATTCTCACCGATGAAGATATGGAGATGGTATTACAGCGTTGTGGCTTAAGTGATTACTCTATGAAGACTTTGGAAGAGGAGGATGGAAGAGAAGCTAAACTGCTACTTAATTAAAACACGCTTTGCAACATTTATTTACAACGTGTCCTATTTTGCGCGTATCCTGGTTGAACTCAATATAGCGATCGCTCATAACTACCACAATTTTCAGTGATCGCTCTCCCAACCAATATCCTAAACAGCGATCGCACTGGATTAGTAAAATTACGGAATTTACGCTATAAAATACGGTCAACCGTATAGCTGATGTATTAGTTTTTATCTACGATAGAGAAAATACAGAACAAATCAAACTACAGTAGGTACAAATTATGATGGTGAAAAACCTGAACAAATATAAGTTAATGGAGAAAAAACTAGATAACGCAATTCAGTATTTAAAAAATGAGATATCAGAAGAATATGAGCTAAGAATTTCACTTTATGACGGTACTGATGATAACAAGCGTCATACAGAGCCATTAAAAAAACCTATTATTCTTTTATTGCATAGAGACAATATAGTTAAGTGGGTAGATATTTATTGTAATTAATGAACATCATAATTCTAAGAAATCCAAATCTTGTGATATTCTTGACTAGAAGGGACAGTACACAGTGCGTTTAGACTCATTTGTACGCAACGAATAAATTTAATAATGTTGCAAAAATTACCCCTGGGTAAACGTCTGGCTATTACTGCCTTACTGGCTTCAATTGCTGGTTTGAATTTTTCCATCCATGTAATTGATATCAGTAACTCCGAATCTCGGTCAACAAACATAAAAATGGAACTTGAACTGAGATTCAGAGGAGGTTTACCAAAGTCTAAATAAGTATTTACACCCTTAACCGTTGTACATCAACAGTTAAGGGTTTATTTTATCATTGATCATTCTTCTGACCTAAAAGCGCGAGAAGCAGATAATTGAGCCTCTCCATAAATATACTGCCCTAAAGCATTAGCTTGGCGAGAAGGTGCGGCTAAATAGGCATTTACCTGATGTTCTTTCAACAACCTTTGCAAATCTTCCCAGAAAAACTCTCCACCACCACCTGTAATAATTACATACGTTACCCCTTCTGGCAACCAAGCAAGGATACGGGAAGAAGTTTCTCTAGAAAACTGCTCTGTTAAATTGGGGATAAAATCATCTAAGTTCGTAGCTTTCCAAGCACCTTGGGGACGGTAAAATCTTTCACCCTTTGGTTTATTAACAGCAGCAATTAATCTTAATGATTGACTATCAGCACCTTCTATATCGCAAGCTATCAATTCATAAAACTTGCTCATTCCAAAGTCTTCACTCTTAGAACTATTTCTAGAAAAGCGGAAATTATCCACCATAACCATATCAATAGTTTGATGTCCAATATCAACAATTCCCAGACATATTTTTGTCAAATCAGGCATTGTAATGGGTTTATTTGGTTGAGTTTCTGACCACAGTAAACTACCATAACCATTTGGCATTATCCATACTTTAGTGATATTTAAAAATACAGATTCACCCCGAAAATTAAATAGATGAGGTCCGGTAATCATACTAATCAATTGTGCTTTCTCTCTATCAAATTGGTATATAGATAAGAAAGGTAAACTTATCACTACTGATATTTCATCTTTGAGTTTAAAATAACCAGCCGCAGCTAACACTTTTACTAACGCATCCTCTACTTTTGATTGACCAACTCCTAAATTTGCGCCACATTCTGCTGCCATTTGTCCTAGAATATAGCCACTACCTTGATGTACTAACCATACATCCATTAAAGGATCAATAGGATCAAGAGATATTCTATACTTGTCTATATCATGATAAAAAGTGTCTGAAAATGAGATTTGCTTGATGTTAGCAGGAATAAATGCTACATTACCTGGCTCACGACTAACACAGGCTTTTGTACTGGTTCTACCTAAATCAACACTAAGAATATTTTCCAGTAATAGTTCTCTATGGTTATTCGTTACACTCTCTAAAAGCGTTTCATCTAACAGCGTCTCATAATAATCATCAGGAATAATAATTAAGTTCTCTTTTATTTCTTTAAGAAATTGATTAGCTTCCTCTACTAATGATTTCAAATCATCAATAGATTCTGCCGTAGTTTCTTTGTCAATTTCGCACATTAATGAAATAACACATTGGTGTAATTTCACCGCAAATCCTACAGATTCTTTTTCAAATGCAACCAATAAATCAACTAAGTCACTATCATAAGTGAAAGCATCAATATATTGTGTATTTTCAGTAGCTAACTGATGGTATTCTTGCTCTAACTTGGCGTATTTATCAATTAATTCATCAATGATTTTGGTTTTTTCTGCAATTAATTCTTTTTGCGTTGTATTTTCCGCAGTCAGTTGATCATATTTTTTCTGTAAATTTCCATATTTATCATTTAACTCACTGATAAATTGTTTATTTTTGGTAATTAATTGTTGAGAATTAGCTAAATTATCAAGATGTTGTTTATTCTCATCAGCTATTTGATGATATTCTTGCTCTATATTTTCATATCTACTCGTTAATTCATCAATAATTTGTGTGTTTTGTGCAATTACTTCCCTAGCCTGATTTAATTCATCAATCTTTTTGGTGTTTTCATCAGTAAGTTGATGATATCCTTTGTCTAAATTGGTATATTTATCACTTAATTCATTAGCAACTTTTTTGTAATGTTTAGCTGCTTGTCTATTCTTATCTCCCGCAGCATAAGCAGCAAAAGCACCAATAGCAAGACCTATAACACCAAATAAAAAAGGAATCATCGGTATCATAAAATTTTTCACCTATTATATATTCAACTTATTCATAAATGGCGATCGCTATTTCAACTTATTCCCAAACGGTGATCGCACTTAGCCTGACACGCAATTGCCCTATCCAGTTAGAACTAGATAGGGCAAGATTCAGTGGAAAAACGCGATGAATTTACCTAACCTTTAATGACTCGATAAATTCCATAGGTAGCAAGTCCTGCTAATGCCCCAACTGCCGCCCCAACAGGACCGGCTGCTGCTCCAAAACCTGCACCACCACCAACCATACCAGCCGCAGTCACACCAGTTACAGCAACTACACCATATCCTGCTGCCGCGCCAGCACCTGCTGCACCCGCAGCTTTTGCCGCTTCATCCATAATTTTCCTCCTAACAGTAAATCAATTTTGTCCAACAAAATTAGAGTTCCCACAACTGGGGGCTAACTGCACAATTGAGCAGCAAGCGATCGCTCCCAACTCAAAACCAAAATATCACAATACTGTCAGCACTAACGTTTTGTTACATAACAGCATAGCTATGTAAACAAAATTTAAAAACAGGTGAGAGAACCTGCATTCTTTGTTAAGATTCATGAATAAATATGTTGTTTTCTATATCATTTTGTGTCAGATATTAGGATAAAATCCCCACAGAATCGGAGTTTTCTGCTAAAAAACTCTTATTGCCGAAGATCATTGAAGTCACAAACGGCCATATCAACCGTGATGAACTCCACAAGAACACGCCTGCTAATTGAGTATTCGGGCAATTGCAGCGATAGCGAAGCGCTCCGTAGGAATCGCCTTTAATAAATTCTACTGGGAAAAGGTGCGATAGCGAACCGCTGGTGGAATCGCTGGTTAAGAATGTTGGAAAGGTTGCCCCCACATTTCCTTTGTTCCATCCTACTGTCAAAATTTTCTTAGAGGAAAATCCCAAAGGTACGTTATTCCCCTAAATAATCTATCACTGCTTCCAAATCTAACATTGCCTGATTAAATCTATTTAACATTGCTTCTGCTACTTCTGGTTCACTATTAACATTTTGTAGTTTTTCTCTCACCACATGGTCAAGTGCTTCTATCCACAGTGATAAATTGGTATTTCGTACTGCTGCTAATAACCCCATATTCGTAAGTATAGACAAATGAAAACCTAGATTATCTTGTCCACCATACCCCAGATATCCATTACTCAGTTCTAGTTTTCCTGGGGTAAATTCCTCATATTGGTCAAAGGTGATACCCTTGGGTTCTAATTGTGGTTGTGGTAAAGATGGTTGAGTCATAATGTTATACAACAAGTAATTGTGACATTTGCAAAACACGGTCATTCCAACTGCCAAGTTCATCAATAATTTGATTTCGTGCTTCTATGTTATTCCAAACTTCTGAACTAAATTAGCTAACTCAAAAGCATAGTTAAATTCTATATCAGGGGCTATCCATTCAATAAAATACATAGTTTCTCTAATTAAACTTTTGACAACATCATTATTATTAGAATCCAGTAATAAACACTGAATTTGTTTTAAGTGATTGTCTAACTTATTTAACCTGATAAAAACATCATCTTTAATAAATATTGTTTGTAAAGTAATTAAGTTAGTCATCCCAAAACCTCTATAAAACTTTAATTCCTGTAAAATTTGCTCTATTTGTTATGGTGTAGCACGACCATAAATAATCTCTATCAATTAAATCCACTTCTTTACATAACTACTTTTAAATTTATTGATATTTTAAATAAAATATAGGATAATTATAGGAGTTATTACCAGGGAATCCCAATGGACAGAGATCATTACGATAAGTTAAGTGGTGAAGAAAAGTTAGCATTTTTGGAAATTGCTACTGAACATTTGACTATAGATGAAAAAGCTAAGTTGGTAAAGAAATTATTTCCTATCAAAGACGATAATAGTTGCTCTGTAACAATGGGAAATTCTCAAGTCCATGCTAATACTGTTTATCAATTTAATCTTAACAGTAAAGATGAAACAGCAAACTTGTTAGAAGCTATCATAGTTAAAATTCGTGATACTAACAATAAAAGTCAATGAGTTTTTGGGGCAAGGATTTTAAAATCCCACCCACCCCCTGATATTTTCTGTTTGGATATCTTACTTTTATCCAAACTTATTTTTTGTTTTAATATACATTCTTTCACACGCATCACAAAGTCAAGGAATCCCAGTTACTAAATTTACTAAGTTCCCGCTGTGGAATTAGCGGATAAAAATTCTTAGAGGAAAATGATTATTTATCAGATTTCCTGTAGTTTTTACTGAGTGCTATAAACTCCCTGATATTTTGTACAGAATTACCGTTGTATATCATGTTGGCAACTTGGGTAACTATTTTCGTGGAAACTCCCAGAGAACGGTTTTTCCACTGGCCATCAATCTTTTCCTCCCAACTATACCCCCAACGCCAATGTAGATAATTATGCTTATCTCGTTCACCTTCAACACGGGGATAACTAACTATTGTTCCATTCTTTAATTTCTTATTTTCTATATATTGATATAAACAACCACAGGCATTAGATTTATCCGTACTTAAACTTTCCTCTAAGAATTTCTCAGTAAGTGAAGTTTCTTGATTTAATTCCTCAGTATCTAAGTTTTCCTCTAAGAATTTCTCAGTAGTTATTGACCCCGGCAATTGTGGCAAGGTATTGAACTCTGTTAACTCCGATGGCGGCAACTCTGGGATCAAGAAGATTTCCTGCTGCCTGTCTTTGTTTTCTAATAGTGCCGTTGCCGGACGGGACTCCGAGGGGTCTAGCCAACTCGGCGGGATATCGTACCACTCGCTGAGGATAACCGGGTTTAGCACTTCGCCTTTGTGCAACAGTCCCAGCTTTTTCAATTGTGTTTCTAGCTTGGTTTGTCCAGGGGGTCGTCCGTTCCCAGTTGAGCTTAATGCACCGGGAGATTCCAACCAAAAGTAATCGTTGTCTAAGAAAGGGGGCTGCAAAGTGTCCTGAACATACACAAAGCCATTCCGCATCATACCCGCTGCTGTCAATGGTTGTGACCACGCCCCTAAAATATGACCCTGTTGGTTGTCCTGGGTAGTCGGGACAGGTGAGTAATCCGGTAACGTTTTCGATACAAAAGAATTTGGGCTGGATTCTGGTAATACTTTCCAGCACTGCGGGGAAACAGTCTCGCTCGTCGGTTGCTCCCAATCGTTTACCGTTGATGGAGAAGGGCTGACAGGGTGCTGAAGCTGTAATAACGTCAATTCCTCTGATGTCTTGAACTGGTAAACCTCGCACGTCTCCGTAGTTGTGGACACCGGGGAATCGTTTACTGAGGATGTCTGTACAGTAGTTATCGTTCTCGCAGATTCCCACAAGTTCCCAACCTGCGCGGAGTCCGGCAATTGCAAAACCTGCACCAACGCCGGAGCATAAATCGAGTTGTCGCATTTTTCCTCTAAGAAAATCAAACTAATTTTGCTAATTTTGTCACCGACATCAAACCACCCCATTGAAAAGCCTAATTCCACTGCTTGATTGACAACTGATATTTCAGTGGTGAGGGCTTGACTGAGTTCTGCTGTGGAAGCTGCTGATCCATCACTTAGGAATAAAGTTATTCCTCCCAACAATTCCCAATGTTCAATGAGTTGGTTTAAATACCAAACAGGACTTAGATACCGTTGTTTGATGTAGTCAGTAACGGGAATGATCCAGTCTTTCCAGATAATCTTGTCACCATCATAGAAACCTTCATGCCAGTTTTGAGGGTAATTCCAAGGTGTAGTTAGTACACTGGTTTTCATAGTTACTCACTCCCCAAATACGCTGTTGAAGCTGCTTCCCAGTCAAAGTTTTCAACTTCTTTTTTGCGCTCTTGTATTTCCCGGTTGTCATTGTCTGTGCGGTCAGGGACTCCGGGCATTGCCATTGTTTTAGTTAAGGCGCGGATATCAACTTGACGTTGTACTGTGTTATGCCAGTTCTGACGCTCGATTAAATCCAACTTTTGACAAACCAGTGAAGAAAATCGCATATCAAAATTTTCACTGCCTATATTAGCTCCAAATTTTTGCTCAAAAGCATGGCAGTTTGGGTTTTGGCAGACTGGCCATTTATCTTCTGAACTGTTGTAGTTAGGTATTATTTTTCGAGCTAAGTTGCGATTTATTACTCCGTAGTCTTGGCAACAAAAACAAGTCCATTTAGGGTAAAAAATCTCTTTTTCATCCTGGGACTGAGGTGCTTGTAAAGGCATCCGTTCAAATTGCGGTAAATCACTAAGATTCATAACTCATTTATCCAAATCAAATTATTAGAGTCAGCCCACTTATAAAAGCTGCGACGTTCTTTTTCTTCTGCTTTGTCTTCAAAGTAGAAAGCTACATACCCCATAGTGCGAATTTTGTTTAACCACTCTTCTCGTTGTGGGTGGTTCTCCCATTTCGTGGCCTGCGTGGTGGAAACTTTACCTTGGGATTTTTCCCACTGCGATCGCAATTCCTCAAAATGCACTTCAATCCATCTTTGGGGCAATGTTGGAGCGTTAGGTAATCTATTGGCTTTATCTAAACCAAATTTTTCAAAATCCTCTCTCTCGCTATCTGATAAGTCTGAGAGAAAGTCTTGGTAAGTTTGATTAGTTTGATTAGTCTGAGGAGCGGTGGAATCCTGATTTGGCAATGGTTCTAACTCTTGATTGGGGCTTAAATTAGCTCCTTCGGGGTTTAAATAATCTTTTTCGGGGCTTAAATTAGCTCCTTCGGGGCTTAAATAATCTTTTTCGGGGCTTAAATTAGCTCCTTCGGGGCTTAAATAAGCCGAACGATTATCCTGACTGGGTTTGGGCTTAGATTTAGAGGGAGATTTTAACCTATCGGCCTCAGCCCTAGCATTAGCGGCGGTGGTATTATGACCCTGAATGACTACGGTGCGGTATTCATAAAGCCCTAGACTACGAAGTTTTCTGAAATCCTTTTCAACAGCTTCTACTGAACTACCTATAGCCACAGCAATTTCTGGGATAGAAGGGAGATCATGATATTTGATTTCACCATCGGTCGTATAATCAGCAAACGGGTCAATAAGCATTAAATAGATCCAAAGACGGCATTGATTACCAGTTAACTTGTTGGTAATTACCAAAGCAGCGTCACGCTTAGAAATCATGAAATAACCTTGCATTCTTGATTCCTCGATTGGTTGTGGATAACGAACAGTGCGAGTTTTGGTAGTCATGGCTAATGCACCCCCAAAGTAATTGAGAGTAAATAACTGGTTATTGCTTCTGGTTGAAAAATTTTGGTGAGTATGGCTATGCCACGCAAGCTATCACTACAGTCAGACTCTAAACGCTTGAAAAGCACTTTTGATAATACTTTCAACGCGGTGGACTGTAGAAAAACACTGGTAAAAAAGTCCAGTAAATCCGGTTTTATTGATGCTGAAGTCCAACAATCTCCTAGTTTGGACTGGAGACAGTGGAAAAATCCCTGGTTATGAGTCATAATTAGGTTAAGAAATTTATTAAATTTGCTTTTTGCCTTAGCCACTGTTTATGGTTAAGGTATTTCTTTACAACTGAATTTAAGTTCCCCCCATTGCCGAAAAATTAGTTTTTGCTATATAACAAGAATATAAACTATAATTCTGCTAAATAACAATGATAGAACCTAAAGAAATATTAATTGAGGCGATAGAACAGGCAATTAGTGAAGGAATGACCAATGCCAAACTTTCTCGCGCGTCCGGTGTAAACAATAGTATGATTTCACGGTTGTTAACTAGAGAAAGAGAAGATATAAGGTCTGGAGATTTCTTTAAGCTGGTTTATTCATTGCCCCAACACATCAAATCAGCAACTTTGGCTAAGTTAGGGATGGTGAACTTTGACTTAGCGGCAATTGCGGCAAGCTCACCTCCAGAGGAAAAAGCTAGAGTGTTGGAAGCGATCGCCCATTCTTTAACAGCGCAAAACAAAGAAAAAGCTAAAGCAGTGGCGTAAACTAAGAAACCTGATCCATTTGTTTAGAAATTGACTGCCCCCCATTGCAAACTAAAGGTAATTAGATTAAAATCGTTGGTGTGTAACTTATGGAAATTTCTAAGTTAGACGCTAGAGCGAAAAGAGTTTGATACTGTTGTGGTACTATTGGCAGTAAATATCTAATTTGCTATAAACTAAATATAATCTTAAAATACCTATAACGCAATATGAATCACAGAGAAATTTTAATTGACGCATTAAACAAAGCGATCGCACGGGGACAAACCGCAGTCAATATATCTAAAATGTCTGGAGTCAGCGGTAGTTCTTTAAGTCGGTTAATGAAGGGTCTTCAAGAAGATTTATATGCTGGCTTTTATTTCAGCATTTTGGATTGCTTAGACGATGATATTCGGAAAGAAGCACTGACAAAACTGGGGATAAAAACCAAAGTCCAGCCAGAAGAAATGGTGAAATATTTGAACGGTCAGGAAATAGCGCAATTGATTCCGTTTTTAGGTAAAGAAGATAGAGCAGATATAATGCAAGCACTGGCATTATCACTGCGCTCATCTGACCAAAAAGTTTGCGCTTAAAACCGAATATAAATACAATTATCCAGTCCTTTGTGGTGGATAGTCCTAAAATTCAATAATTTGTAGTATTCTTGTATTATTTTCCGCATCAAAATACTAGAACCTTAATCTCTATAGACCGTAGATTTCACATCTGCTAAGACTTGTCAAGAACTAAGTGCAAATACTATCAATAATGTTAAGTCTAAGGATTCAATCAAAATATACTATGATAACTAAAGTGCATAATAGTACCAATATTTGCTAATTTAAAACTGTAAACATTGATTAAGCGATAGTGTTGATAGGATATTCCTAGAAGAAAGGGCTAGAATATTCAAGTATCAACAAATCTATACAGGTCAACAACAGAAAAGTAGAGAGTATCAGGGTGACTGAAGATATTTTGAAGCAAATACTTAATCAATGCCATCAATTGGATGACACAGCCGTTAGCAATATCATCAAAAATCTAGTTGATAAACTGGAGCATCAGGAAAAATCTGCCCTGTTGGAACAGCTTGCTTCTGATATGAGTTCAGATATTAAAGCCAAACTAATTAAGGGGTTATTGGGCGACACTGGATTAAAGGTAACGTTTGGACAAGCACAGGTGACTGCTACCAATTTCATTAATATTCAGTCGGCTTCTACAGAACAATTATCAAACATCATGTTAGCCATTGCCGATCTGATCAGAAAGTCTTAGTTTGCTTGTATTATTGTGTTCCCTGTTATGCTCGGTTTAAGTTTAAGTTCATTGACTTTATTGATTAATAAAACGCTGTCTATTGCTTACTTGTATAAGGATTTTATATTTTAATCATAGATTTTTCTATATATGTCATAATGCCAAGTGAACCTTACTTTAAGGTTAGCTTGAATGGCAAAAAGAACCAAGTTTATCAAACTATTGGAACGTAGGGGTTTAACTCAGGAAAAGTTTGTAGAACTTGTACAAGATGCCTGGAGTACCATTTCCGGTCGTCTACTTTCACGACAGGCTGTAAGTGCTTGGGTAAACGGTCACGCAGTTCCTAAATTATCCCCGGCAGAAACTTTGGCAGTTATCGAAATCCTTGAACCCACATTCCGCACCCCAAACTGTCACAGATCAAAAAAGCCCTTAAAGTAGTACATAATAACTAAAGCCAATTCAAAAATTAAGATGCTTAATAAGAATAAGTAGCATTAAAAGGGACGTGGTGTGATAAAGTGAAACTTGGTAACAAAAGAAAAAAATGAATTGATAACCAAATAAGAAATAATTGATGACAACAGAAGTATTAGAGGAAACTGTTGTGAAATTAAAACCTCAAGAAATAGAAATTGAGAACATAGACCATCTAGGGATAGTAGCAGGAATCATAGATTCAATCGGAATAGTAGAAATAATAAATGAATTAATAGGAGTCGAAAAAGACGAAAAAGTAAATGCAGGTCAAGTGGTAAAAGCCATGATAATAAACGGGTTAGGATTTGTCTCCAAACCGTTATATATGTTTCCCCAATATTTTGAAACAATCGCCTGTGAGCATCTAATAGGAACAGGAGTAAAACCAGAATATCTTAACGACGATAAATTGGGGAGAGTCATGGATAAACTGTTTATAAAAGGCTTAGATACAATCTTTTTTATCATAGCCTTAAAAGCTGCTCAAAAATTTGGAGTATCACTATCAACATCACATCTAGACTCATCATCAATGCACGTGCATGGGCAGTATAACACTAGCTTACCATTCGTAATATTTGAGAGTCAAAAAGTAGGAAATAACCAAGAATTAGAAGAATTAGCAGTAAAATCACCAAAAGAAATAACCATCACCTACGGTTATTCCCGTGACCATAGACCAGATTTAAAACAATTCATCATAGAAATGATATGTTCAGGAGATGGAGACATCCCAATATTTTTAAAACTAGCATCGGGAAATCAAGCAGATTCATCATGTTTTGGTCAAATAGCAGTAGAATATCAAAAACAATTAGAAGTTAATAGTCTCATGGTTGCTGACGCTGCTTTATATACAGAATCAAACCTGAAAATGATGTCAGAATTACGTTGGTTATGTCGAGTACCATTAAGCATAAAAGCAGCAAAAACATTAATATCAACATTAGCAGAATCAGAATTTATTGATAGTACAATACCAGGATATAAATTAGCATCAAAAATCCAAAATTATGCAGGGATAGAACAAAGATGGTTAGTAGTGCAAAGTCAAGAAAGAAAAGAATCAGACCTGCATAAGCTCACACAAAAAATTACCAAAGCAGAATCAAAAGCTGTGCAAGATTTGAAAAAGTTATCACAAGAGAGATTTGCATGTGTTGCAGATGCTATCAAGGCATTATCAAAATTATCAAAACAATTCAAATATCATCAAATTCACGAAAGTACGGTGACTCAAGTAAAATCTAATAAAAAAGATACTTCAGGAGAAATATCCTATCAAATATCAGCTACAGTCTCCCAGGATGAAAGTAAAATTAATACAGAATTGCTGAGTGCGGGACGTTTTATTATTGCGACAAATGTTTTAGATTCACAGGAACTAAGCAATGATTCTATGCTAAGTGAATATAAAGCCCAGCAGTCATGTGAGAGGGGGTTTGGTTTTCTCAAAGACCCATTATTTTTTGCCGACAGTATTTTCCTCAAAAGTCCTGAGAGAATAGAGTCTTTGGGAATGATTATGGGTTTATGTCTACTGGTTTATACTTTGGCTCAACGTCATATTAGAAATGCTCTTTTGGAGTCTAAATCAACAATTAAAAATCAATTAGGCAAAGCAACTAATCGTCCTACTTTACGCTGGATTTTTCAATGCTTTCAGTGTATTCATTTGGTTACACTCAATCAGGAGAAACATATTTCTAATTGGAATAAGGACAGAGATTTTATCTTGAGTCTTTTACCAGATGATTGTTTACGTTACTATCAATTAGTCAGCTAATTATCATCTCTATCAATTTAATTTCTCTTGTAAAGATGAGCTAATCTCTTTGATTTATAGCTCCATTTTACTATGTCTATAATTTCGTTTTTTACTTTAATTGATTAGTCTAACTTATAATTGTTTCTTGAATATCTTCTTTCACTTATCTATTGACCTCTCCAGGTGGTGTGCATTCTTATTGCTTCTTATTGAGAATAGATTTTGATGACATTTTTGGTGATTTACTGTTTCTCAAATGCCTTTTTTCACTTTATCTGTTTGTTTTGATGCTCCCTTTGATTTTCATCTCCGTAATTTCCCTCTGTAACATTTTGGGGTGCGGAATGTGGGCTTGAATGCACCCTCACTGAACTTGCACTGGCTTTTCCTCATGAGGATAATTCTTAATCTTGACAATGTAAAGTTAACCTTACATACTTTGTATAGATAGTAAGGTGCGCTATGAAACTACCAACAACATTCCAGGAACTCGACCTCACCGGATTTGATATCGAAACCAAGCAGTACAATAGTATTACTAAACAAATGGTTGATATTGCTTGTGCTGTGTTGAAAAAGAACAAGGTCGGTATTGTTATCCGTAGTGTGCAATCAGCTTTAAAATACATTTACGGCATTGGTGGTAGTTCTGACACGGTTTGCGATTTATTACGTCAGTGGCGGACTGAGAACATGGATCTTAAAAGAAATGAAAAAAGCCTAATCACCGCAATTCTTGAATCTGTTGATGACGGGGTTCTCGATGTGTCCGATATTCCAGGGGATTATTTGACTGCTATGAATCAGTGGGCGAACTGCTTGCAGCAGCGCTTCGCTATCGCTGTTTACAAACTCGCTTACCAAAACGCCGATTCCTCTATTTCCGGTGATAAGGTTAAATATTTGACTACTGAGAATGAATTGTTAAAACAACAACTGTTTCCGGGAGTAAGGTTGTAAACCTGTCTTCACCAAAGCCAAAGGGCTTTTTGGAAATGCCAGATAGACTTTGAATTTGTTAATGAAATAGAGTTTTAAAAACTGGTAGTTAATTGTAATGATTAGTCATCATTGTATCAATGATTTTCAATAGCTTAACGATTTGTTCTTTTGTTAACCCTTGCTCGTAAGGTTCTCGAATTAACTTCCATTTCCATGCTTACCATTCAGTAAGATTACTGGTTGTGGCTTTAGTCTTTAAGTGTGCTATTGTGATGATAGCAAAGGGATTATTACTAGATTCTAGTTCATCCCAACATCTATCTTGCTAAAAACTAACGGAGCAAACTGAGGGTAATTCAAACCATCAGATAAGAAATCATATTTATTTTTGTCCACTTACTGATATATCAGGTGATAGTAAATGAAAGATTCAGAAATTATGTCAAAATTATTAGAGCTTTTAGCTGATTTCGGTGAAGTTGCTTTAGATGTAACTTTGGAAGAAGGATTGTTGAAAGATATACCTGTTCATTGGCATTTGCTGATGAAGACAAAATATATACCTGTGGACAGACTTCCGCGTATATTAGACCTGATGGGCGTAATCCGGCTTGCTATGTAGGGGATAGAATTAGATACGCTCATGAAAAAGCGAGACAAATTGAAGAACAATGTAGGTCTATGGATTCACGCGCCTGTTATGTTGACTTCATGAACAGATTTTAGTCGCGTAAACCTCGATCTTTCACCAGTGCGATCGCCATTGAAGAGTGCGGAAGGGAATAAGAAGTTTTTCATGTGTCCTGCTGTACGCAGTTCATGATGGCTACTTAAATAATAATGTATTAGTTATTAAATCAATTACAAATAGGATTCCTTATGAAATTTAAATTAACCTTGTCTGCCATTGCATTAGCATTATTACCTTGTCTTCCTGCAAAAGCAGATTTCTTTACAGCAGTAGTTACAAACAAAGGTTGGTGGGAAGTTGATACAGACTCTATTGAGCATCTTGACAATGGGACCGCAAGATTTATTAGTAGACAGATTAAAAACTCTCAAATAGGAAATGTTACTGCCAATTTAATAGATTGCTGGAATCCAAGAGTAATGTATCTTGCTTTTTATAATATTGATGCTCAAATGTGGAGAGACAACCCTGACCTAAAATGGTATCCTATTAAAAAGAATGGTCATGGAGAAGGAATTCAAGCATTTGTTTGTTCAACACCTGGGAGATAAGAACGGCTAACGCCTCAGTGATTGTGATGTTAATTTAGGAGTAATCTTAAAAATGTAGAGCCAAGATACATATAATTCCGGCAAGATGGAATTCTATAAGACTTCCTATTCCAAAAAGAAGTGCTGGGGCAATGATTCAAGAGTTTGTCTGTTCTACACCTGGTAATTAACAGGGGCTAACGCCCCGGTTATGGTGAGAGGTAATTAGGAGTAATCTTAAAAATAGAGCCAAGATACATATAATTCCGGCAAGATGGAATTTTATAAAACTAAAGTGATTGGAGCAATGATGATTTGTGAATCCTAGTTAACTAATTCCTGACTTTCATACTTACTTATCACATATACTAGGGCGTTAGTCCTTTGATTGTACCATGAAAAAATTCAAAAGTCAACAGTACCTTAACTGTTTAAGAGGTAGCTTATTAATCATCAAAACAACCCTTTAGTTAAGTATTATCTTGTATCCTTTAACTCCCTCCTTCTTTTGTGAGAGTATTTGCATTTGATTCAGAAGTCCGAGAATATCTGTAAAAACTCTAATCACCAAGGAGACGGATTTCTAAATGCAGCGGCAATTGCCGCTTGAGATATGAGGCAAAAGAAAACACAGAATACACACGAACAACGCTAATTCTCGAATTAGCGTTTTTTTTATCGAAGAAAAATATGAAAAGATACAAAAAAACAAACATTACTCTTGTTGTTGGTATAGCTGGTATTTTTGTCAGCGGATCTGTTGGTGTAGTAGTAGCAAAGCATATTCTTTCTGTAGTTGAATCATCTAACTGCGGAGCATCGGTAAACTTCAAATCTTCTCCATCATCCTTTTTGGAATTTCAAATTAGAAAAGAGCCTTGTAGCAATTCCCCTGAAACAGCAGCTAAATAGGAAATACATTTAAGTAATGGCTGAAAGCTAAGTATCACAATGCTTTCAGCACTTATTTTGATTCCTTAGCGTATATTTTCCAGTTTTGGCACAGTCTAGCCAGATATAAACGAAGAAGACTTTATTAGTTGTGTGAAATCACTGGAAATCATAAAGAAAGAGAATAAATCCCTTCCTTTATGACTTTGTTAATCTACTAAATCTTTCCCCATTTGTGACTAAAGCAACTAACAGGACATTTTCCGATTACTTCAAAAAATTTCTCTGTGTTGTTATTAGTGCTACTAACTCCAGATCCAGTTCCTCGTAAGGGAATAAAAAGTCTGTAAAGATCGCCACTGTGTTTTTGAATTGTTACTTTCATTACTAAAAATTTTGATAATTCAGATCGCAAAAAATCTGTACTTTCTGGATCAAAACCTTGAGTGTTAAAGTAAATTCCTTTATCATGCCAATTTCCATCGTCTACATACCATCTCAAAATTAAATCTTTTGTCAAAACTAAATCTTGTGGAACAATCTTTTTACCGTCTGGATACCATTTATTTCTTAACTCTGTAAATAGATTATTAGATGGACTTCTAAAAGAAACACGATGGTATGATTTATCTGTTCTTTTGTCATAATTATCACCTACTTGTAGCTTACAAGCAGCAAATGACTCTGTGTTATTTATAATCCATTGAGCGTAGTCTTCATGTTTCGTAACAAAGTTGAAAGTAGCATCTCGATTACAGTCTTTTCCTGTTACAAAAATACTTCCATCACCTAGCAAGTGACCTTGAATTAAATCCATTTCCTGTTTAATGCAATTTGTCAAAAGCACATCACTGTGGGGATATCTTTGGCGATGATGACCAAACTTTTTTACAAATTCGCGGTAGCTTTCATTCTTGTAAGAAAATAGACTCTCTTGCTCATATTGCGTTTTTTGTGGCATAATAATTTTGCTCCTATGTTGGACAAACAACTAATGGAGTAGTCGTCTTGACTGAGTGTTGGCTCACTCTTTCAAGGCGCATTTACTATTCTTAGTATACACTATTTTATTAAAATTACAGAATTTTAATATTAAAATAAACTAATTGCAAAATTATTTTTTATCTAAAATTTGATTTTTTGAAAAGTGGACTGTGCTTTACCCTTACAAAACTTGGTACACATATTTCACCCTCTTCAAAGTCCGGGGCGCAAAATACTTTTCTGCCTTTGATTCGTCCATCAGGTAATACCACATGATAATGTGCCAGGGATTCATCTAGTTGTGCCATTGTTGAATAGAATCGGATACCAGCAGCTTTAGCTAAGTTTAACCATACAGCCCTCATGCGTTCTTTGATACGAGTTACCACATAGGGATGTAACAGTAAAAGACCCGCTTTATCGGCTTTAATAATCCGAATCATCGTGTTTTCATATTCAGCTTCAGACTGGAGTTTGTCGCTACCTTCTTCGACTTCTGCCTCGGCTTCGGTTTGGTCTATTCTCAGGATTTCCGCTAGGTCAGTGATGGAATTATAGGCTTGGGATAGGCGATAGCGAAGCGCTGCTGCAAGCAGTTCGCATTTAGCTTCTAATTTACTGATGATATTATCTTTTTGTAGCACTTCAAATGAGAACCACTGGAGTAACATCCATCCTGGTTTAGCCCGGCGTAATTCCCCCTCAAACACCAAACCAAATAATAGTTTACCTTGATGATTACCTAACGCTGGTTTATTACCTTTGAGTGAAGATAAGGGAATCACTAAATCAAATTCAGAGTCATCGAGTTTGGGGTTATAACCAATAGTTCCTTTACCAATCCATTCTACTAAATTATCGTTGTTTCTGAATGCTGCTCTGAATTGTAAGGGTTTATTTTCATCAGGTTCAAGTTCTTCATCTTCTCCAGTATCTGGATTAAATTGTTGTAATGGCAGTCCCAATAATTGCATCAGTGCTTTACTAGCTTTGGCGTGACTATCCCCGGTTTCCCAATGAATATTATTGACTGCATCATCTAAGTCGTTACCATCTGCATCTTTATTTTCATCATCTACTACTACATATTTCATTTGTTTGTATACCAGTTTCTTACAACCAGTATGCAAAATGCTACCGTAAATTATACGTTTCCATTGGTCTTTAGCTGTTTCCCCAAAATACTTTTTACCGATGGTTTTTTCATTAGTGAATGTGAATCTCCCATGATTTCTAGAACCACTGGCTAAATCCAGAAAGAATGCTGCTTGATAACCTTTGGGTTTAAATGCGTTTAATGCTGATGCTTTGGTTTCTGTTGTTTCTATTTCCCCAATACAAAAATCTAATTTTGGATGTAACCCTGCTAATAATATATTTCGTAAGACTACTTTAGGTGCATTTGACCATTTATTTTCAGTGCAATTCCACACTGACCATTCAGTAACGGTGGCGATTGTGCCGACTGAACCATCTTCGATATAGCGGGTATTTGTGAATAATGTAGTCATATTAAAAATCCATGTACTCTAAACTTGATAATCCTGCTTTGTTAAAAATCCATGTATTCTAAACTTGATAATCCTTCTTTAATTGTGATAGCCGCTGCTTCGGGGATAATCACCGGAGTTTCCTGTGATATATCCAAACTTCTGGCAAGTTCTTCATTTTTGAATGTCAAGGCATAAATAAAGTCATAATTCTTATTGGTTTCGGTAATAAATCCCTCTTTCAATGTTTGTATATCCTCCATTTTCTCGTCACCAATTACCCTGGTACAACAGATATCGGGTTCTGTTTGGGATGCCAATAATCCCAGTATCAAGATAAAATCACCGAGTTGATTTCTTTTAGCCATTTTGATAGCAATAATCACCAGGATTGCTGCTGCTAAAATATAAGGAGCGCAAGCTGTTAATAAACCCCATGCCCCGGCAAACATTCCAGTATTATTGAAAACTGCTGGTAATAAATCTTTTACTGTTCTTAGTAATCCCCCAGTAATATAACGAATTGCTTCACCTCCGGGAATATCCAATCGTTTTAAGATTATAGAAATCGTAGTATTTTTTAACGCTTCAACGAAAACTCCCGGTAATTGCACTCCCTTTAAAATAAATGTTGTCAGAATACTTTCGGTAATCTTTTTCAATACTTCAATGGCGTTGATTGTTGTCGGTATATCCACAGGAACAATTGCACCATAAGCACTAGAAATATTTCCAAATTGTGATTTAATTGTGTCTTCTTTATAATTATTTTCTTCTTTATTAGATAACAATTTCCCCACTTTTCTGCATAGTTTTTTGATACCGTTAATTGCAGGATTAACAATCTTGCTTTTCAGAAACTTCAACAGTCCTGATTTATCCTTGTGTTCTTGTCTCGCTTCTGCCCGTGCTGTCTTGGATTCATCTTTACCTAAAACCAATTCTTTGATTTTTTGTAAAGCATCCGCAAGTTCTTCTTTGACTTTATCTAGGAGTCCTTGAAATATATTGACAATTTTGAGGTTGTCCTGGGGGAAATCAGCGATAGCGAAGCGCTCCGTAGGAATCGCCGATGGAAATTCCTGCTCTGTTTTCTCCCTAATTGCCACAAAGTGATTCCTTACTTCCTGTGGTACAGGGTCTTCTTGTTCATCAAATTGGGATAATAAACTATCATAAGCATTGAGCATTAATGTTTTTAAATCTTCAATTTGTTGAGAAAACCAATCTTTATTTACTTGTTCTACAGATTTAATTCTGTCATAAACTGAATCATCGTTATCATAACCACTACTATTAATATGCTTCCAATTAATCAATATATTATTAACTTCTACGGACGCTTTATAAGTTTCGATATTCGCTGGGCGTTGTCCAATTGCATCAAGTTTTTGTTGTCCAACCGCACTTGGATTACCGTGTACTTTAGAATTAAAAACTTTGTTTACACCATAACAAGATTGTAGGATTTCCGCAGAAGCATAGCCAACTTCATCGTCTAATTCTGATTTAGAAAAGTAATTAATAATCGCTTTTAGTGAAGGTAAATTATCTTGCGAGTAAACTACTGGTTGAATTGAATCAAACCAATCCTCTTTATTTGACAAAGCTTGCACAACTTCTGTGGGGACTCTTAACCCACCCTTGTTCACCCAAATTCCATCGGTTATTTGACTTAAAACTTCTTCTGGTGTCATGGTCTATCAATTTAATTTAGTAAATAAAAATATGTTAAGGATGCTAATGCTATCGCTTTGGGGTTGTGTTGTTGTTAGTTAATATCATGACCACTGCATTCGTTAAACGTACAGGAATCAACCCTTTAAAATCAATTGAACTCACTGTTGAGCAATTAAATATACTATTGAATGAACCCCGAATTACTGGAGTTGTTGATATTTCAGGTTCAGGTAAGTTAATTGTCAACTGTGAAGACGGTTTGGCTAGGATGATTGGGTTTTCTGATAATGAAATAATTTGGTTTGATAGTTATTCAGATCAGGATTAGTAGAAAAAAGGGAATAGGCATGAGTCAATCTATTCCCAGCACTTCATCATCTATTAACTGAAATCTAGCCATTGTTTGATTTTAACACAAGCACTAATAAAATCAAGCTTTATATAGTGAAATGAAGATTACAAAAATCATTGATGCTATCGCTTTTTAATGTTGGTATTTTTGAGATTTAATGATGAATAAAATCAATTTTGCGGGTATTGAAGGTAAGGTTTTACAAGTTAGTCCACATGGGAATTATCAGGTGGTGGAACTGAGCGATAGCGAAGCGCTCCGTAGGAATCGCATAACCATTGTCGGCACTTATTCAAACAAGTTTCATTGGCCAGAATCCACCGATGAAAGTTCTGGATTCACTAGCTTTATCACTTACATTGGTTTGAAACAACAAGAGTTCCCCAGATTTAGAGATTGGGTAATTGTCAATAATGGCTATTTCGAGGGAGACGACGGCACACCCCGACAATCCAAACGAGTCCGCAGATTTCCACTGGAGATTAAGGTGAGGGGGTTACTCGCTGAATCTGTTGTTGAGTTGATTCATGGGGAAATTGGATAATGTTTGAAAATGCAGGTGACAGTTACCAATTAAGGTAATTGAGGATTGAAACCAGCAATAACAAATAGCAAATAGCGTTATTGATTATCGGTAATGCTATTGCTTAATGTTCAATAATATAGGGGATTGTATCATGATTGGACAATTATTCACCACTGGAATTGGTATTTATCAAATGTATCCCGGTGATGATAACAAATGGATTGCCCAAGTTGATTTTGAGGATGAAAGTCATGCCCAATTAGGTGGTGTAAAGGGGACTTTAGCAACTAAATATGGTGATAATTTATTGGAGTCTGTGAAAACAGTTAAACAGGATGCCCAGAATTTGGGAATTAGAATGTTGACATTACCTGATACTAAATTCAAACTCTATGTTAAACGATTGTTTGTTGATAAAACTGAGGTATGGAAACAAATTGAAGGGGTAGCCCAAGAACTCGATTTAGAAGTTGTGTCTTGTTTACCTGAATAAGTGTTTGATTTGCTGGTTAAATCTAGTGGTTTTTTCTTGGCAGATAATTTTATGAATATCCCTGATTTCTTGATAATATCATAAATCAGGGATATAACAGTATTATTTTTGCTGTGATTCTGCATCAATTAATGTTTGAAATTCCTCCAAAGAATTAACATTAATACTTGGTAAAAGTAAATTTTCCAGGATGGACATATTATCAATTTGCTTGATATTATAGATTATCTTTTCTGGAAGATTATCAAATCTAGTAGAGAGGATTTTGATAATGTCATCTTGACGAGTTATTTTAGCTCCTTTTTCTTGGGCATTTTCTTCAATAGTGCTGAGGAATGGCATATTTAACTCCTTTTCGTAATCATTTAATTTGGTTTGAAATTCTGTTTGTAATGGTGGTGGCAAAGTCATCATTCTATCAATAAACTTCACTAAATTAATAATATCAACTTTAGTTAAGCCTTTTTGATACAATGGTCTGACTAAGTTCCATTTCCATTGTTCTCTTTGCGTTAAGTCCTTAGTAGTGACTTTGGTTTTCAGATGTGCCATTACTATTATAGCAAACAGATTGTTACTTGCAGCTAGTTCTTCCCATTGATAGTCTAGCAGTTTCACCATACTAAATTTCATGCTTACTTCACTATCGCCTATCCCATATTCATAACTATTCGGCCGCCATTTTGCATCTTCATCTCCTAAGATAGCTAAACTAATCACTGGTTTATTAAATAAATCAAAGGAACGATAATTGTAGATAAACATTCTTTGTGGAAATTCTTTATCATACTGACTTTGGACTTCTATATGAATCAAAATCCAAATTACTTCATTATTTAATAACCAGACTTGAAACAATTTATCAGCATAGCGTTTTTTAGTTTGACTAGATGCGGTAATTTGTTCTAGTTCCTTATCTAAAGATATAGGAGTTTTACTCCAGTCAATTTGTTCGTATATTTTTGGATAAAAGAATTGTAGAAATGATTCAAAATATTGTCCTATAGCTTCTTTCCATGTTTGATCATAATTTGCTGTAATATTGGTCATGATTACTATTTATCTCTCTGGTTTATTATTTATGTACCAGATCCCCGACTGCTTTTTTCCATTTTCTCAATAAATGATGAATTTAGTTAATAATTCGGGAATCTGATATGATTAATTTTTATGTAAAGCCGAGTCAATTAACTGCTGAAATTCCTCCAAAGAATTAACATTAATACTGGGTAAAAGTAAATTTTCCAGGATGGACATATCATCAATTTGCTTGATAGCATAGATCATCTTTTCTGGAAGATTATCAAATCTATTGGTGAGGATTTTGATAATGTTTTCTTGGCAAGTTTTTCTAGCCCCAATTTCTTTACCGATTTCCTTGCCAATTTCCTTGCCAATTTCCTTACCTTTTTCTTGGGCATTTTCTTCAATAGTGCTGAGGAATGGCATATTTAACTCCTTTTCGTAATCATCTAATTTGGTTTGAAATTCCGTTTGTAATGGTGGTGGTAAAGTCATCATTTTATCAATGCACTTAACTAGATTAATAATGTCAAACTTAGTTAAGCCTTTTTGATATAATGGTCTAACCAAACTCCACTTCCATTGTTCTCTTGCAGTTAAGTCCCTAGTAGTAGCTTTGGTTTTTAGATGTGCCATTACTATTATAGCAAATAAATTATTACTTGCTTCTAGGTCTGACCATTGATAGTCTAATAGTTTGACAATACTAAATTCCATTTTAACTCTACTATTACCTAAACCGTATTCATAACTATTTGGTCGCCAACTTTTGTTTTCATCTCCTAATATTGCTAAACTTATTACTGGTTGATTAAATAAATCATAAGAACGATAATTATAGATAAACATTCTTTGTGGAAATTTTTTATCATGCTGACTTTGGACTTCTATATGTATTAAAATCCAAATTACTTCATTATTTAATAACCACACTTGAAATAATTTATCAGCATAGCGTTTTTTTGTTTGACTAGATGCAGTAATTTGTTCTAGTTCCTTATCTAAGGAAATAGGAGGGTTACTCCAGTCAATTTCTTGATGAATGTCTGGATAGAAGAATTGTAAGAATAATTCCAAATATTCCCCTATAGCTTCTTTCCATGTTTGATCATAGTTCGCTGTTGTTTCCGTCATATCTGCCCCCGGTTTTTGGGATTAATCATAAATCCCCAACTTCTTTATAATAGCATTAATTTTGTTGTCAATAGTATGATATTGTCTGAGATTTATATACTACAAAATTTAGTATAATTAATAATGCCCCTGGCGATCGCTCATTCACTTGAGAACCCCGAAGCATTATCAATATTATCAGCATTGTAAACATAGGTAATCAGCCCCCTATTGACATTGATAGCGCAGCGTGGCATAAGCCATAGTCTTGAGTTACCCGGAAGTTATCGGTAGGGGCGCTATCGCGCAGAGGGGGCGTTGTTTTCGAGGTTTCGTTATGGCTATCAACATTCTTTCCAAAGCTGACAAGAAACTTTCTCAACTCAAAGATGGAATTCGAGTTTTGGCTTGGGAGCAGTACAAGATTGATAATCGTGTTAAAGGTGAGGAAGGTTATAAAATCTTTGAAGCAGAATGGTTAACTCATGAGATTCATAAGATGAACCAAGCCAAGTTTGACAAGTTCATTGCAGATTTAGGTTATACCGTAGATGATTTGCTTGGTGAAAGAACCAGATATTATCAGAAACGTAATCGAGCTACTGGTATTGGTAATGAACCAGCTAGTTTTAATAACGAACCTGCCAGTGTTGATTATGTTGAAGGTAATCAACCAGATAACATTCCATACTAATTGGTATTGAGCCGAGATACGTGTAAAAACCTGCAAGATGGTCTGGAAACGCTTGCTGTGTCTACATTTCAAAGATTTCTGGAGGAAGATTAATCGCCGACTCCAAAGGTTGAGGAATATTATGTAAATTCACCACATAATCACCGTATCTTTTGATATGTCTTGTAATATAAGGACTCAAAGCAGCAAGGTATCGCATAGGAATCACCTCACCCTGTGACATCAACTTTTGAATCGCCAACGACATATCCACCGTATTTTGCAAAATCACCGCACTGGCCACCAAATCCAAATACTTTAACCGCTTTTCCTGCTCAATCGGATCATTCTCAGTAATCATCCCTTGCTTACCAAAAAATACCCAATCCAGAAAACCATTATACATCTCCACAACATTTGTTACCGCCGTAATTTCCCGTCTCAAAGTAACATTAGAAATATAATCCAGCAGAAACATAGTCCGCACCACCTTACCTAACTCTTGAAAAGCTTGATAAAGACGATTTTTGCGACTGTAGCTCCCCAACTTACGTAACAACGTCGAAGGCATCACCTTCCCAGCCTTAATTGACAGCACCACCCGCATCATGTCAGACCAATGAGTCTGAATTAAACTCCAATTCACCACACCCTTAAACAGTGGCTCAATATGCTGATAGCTCACATCCGTACCAGGACGCACAAAACTAAGATCCTGCCAATTACGGATACGTGGCATCAACTTAATACCCAGAAGATAGGAAATAGCAAACACAGGTCCAGACTGACCTTGAGTATCTGCGTGCAACGTATCCGGCTGAATATCCGAAAGATTTTTCAACAACCCATCCAAAATATAAACCGCTTCCCAAACCCCACAAGTGATGAAGTGAGTAAACAAAGCAATGTATTTATCCGAGACATGATGATAGGCAATACCACCATAACCACCGTAACGAATATGATACTCACTGTGTAAATTATTCTCGTATATCTCAAACTTACTGCCATCCGCTGCCACCTTTTTCCCTGTCCCCCAACAAGAAGGTAAAGTAAACCGATTATAAGCATTAATAACATCCCGAATTGCCGCTTCAATCTTGGCAGCACTAACATGACGACGGTTAGTATAAGAAATTTCATGGGCAGTCACCATACCCCCCGAATGACGAGCCATTTGATTAGGTCCAAGATTGCAACCGTAACCAAAAGTAGTAAAAATATAACGTTCCCCTGGGTCAGATATTTTGGCTTCACTTCCCGACATCAAACCAAAATGTCTAGTCCAATTTAACCAATGCTCAACATTGCACAATATATCTAAAATACTCCGTTCCGGCATCAGCGCCCGGATTTTCGACTCCAATAAATCCACCTCTGGGGGTTGAGTAAATGATGGTGGTTTCTTTAATACAGGGTCGCCCTCCTTATTAATTGTAAATTGTTTATCAACAGCACAAATATTATCTACTTTCTCAGCAACTTGTGTTAAACATAAGCGTAAATGTTCGACAAAATCCGTTGGATTAGCCGGAAAACCAATTAAGTTACAGTAATCTTTTATTAATGGTTCACACTCAACAGGACTTAATAATTGTTCGCGGAAATCCGCGTAGCTTTCCGACCCCACAACACAGGCATCTCCCGTTTTAAATTCAGTCGCCAAATTGTAAAAGATGCAAATTTCTAATTGCTGACGTACCAAAACCTCGGTGTCATCAATTTCGGCGACGACTAGCGCCCGCCAGTTATTACTAATAAAATCCAAATTGATATCAAAAGGCAAATATTTAGAACGTTTGTGTTCATGATCTAACACAAATTGCAAAGCTGCAATCACTGATTCATCCGCAGAAGTAGAGAGAATATCTAGAGAACGCACTAAACTAAACAGTGCTTTGCGGTTGGCAGCATAAAACCGCCACATTAATGGTAAATAGTTATTGGTATTGTACGCCGCAATTTCATCTAATTTTTGTATCAGCAATTCTGCCCCACCATGTTCATCCAAAATTGACTGCACCTGTTCTCCAAATACAGCATTATCCTTGGTTTCCTTGGCTTGTTTGGATGCTTGTAATACTTGTCCCAATGTTGCTAACAACTCTGATGTTTCTGTCAGATGTTTATCCCGGAGTTCCTGCAATCGCAGTTTGGCATTATTTTGAATCTTCAAAATACGTTTAATAAACATCTCAACCAGATAATCACGAGTTTTTACCTGTGCTTCGTACAATAGACATAATAGCAATGTCCGCCGTTTGGGTAAATTAATATCTTGAAATTCTGTGATATCTAAAGTTCTAGCATAAGCAGCAAAATGTCTAACTTTGGTAGGAGTAATATTTTGTAGTAATCGCTTGGCATCTCCAAAAGTCATGAGCATATCAAACTTGTTTTGCAGGAGTTTCATCCCATTTAGTTTGGCACTTTTAGGTGGCGATTTTAATAAATTCAGGGTGGCATTTTCATTATCCTCCTCCTTGTCTATCACCACGAGCAATTGGTCTAAATAAATTTGTTCGGTAGTTGAAAGTCCTTGAGAACAAAGTGTAAATAACCGATTATTGACCATTGACCGAATGTGGCGAATTAATCGGTCAAGGGTGCTAAATGCTGGTAATTCGTATCGTTCTTTCACTAATTCCTCAATTGCCACATTGATTAAATCAGCAGGGTGGTCTTTAATTTGGGCTGCTTCTGCAACTAATGTGGCTATTAATCTTTGACCTGTTTTATCATATTGTTTGACTCCTAAATACTCCCGAATAATATTTTTATAGGTATGACGTTGGCGTTCGGAGGGTATTGCTTTTACTGAGTCTTGTAACTTTAAACACGACCGTAAATGTTTAATTACCGCAATTGGGATCTGTTCAGGATGAGGGAAATATCCTAGACGTTGAAAGGATTTCAACATCACCATTAACCGTAGCAATCCTTCATGGTTCTTGGTTTTAGACTTGACAAACTTGATTTCTGTAGGTGTTGGAGTGTAAAGTTCTGCCAGTTCTTTGGGGTCAGGAAATTGTTTAAATTTGGGATAAGCGGTACGGTCAATTGATGTCATTCAAGTAATATTTAAAACATATAATAATCTAGTGGAAATTTTGAAAATATACTGTTTCAACAAGGCTTTAATCTGAAAACCCGTTTATAAATCAAATACGAGTCTTATATAATACTAAGATTACTCAAAATGGTTTTATCCCTCACTCCCCTACCAAAGAGTATTTTATATTCTTTTGGGTAGAAATTGACAATGCCGATAAAAATGTTGTTTTTTCGCTCAAAAAGTTGTCAATAATTATGAATGTTATGGTGACTCAGTTCAGCTTTGTAGTTCTGGATTAATCAGCATATTTAAGGCGTGACGGGCGGCTGATTCGGCTTTTTGGGAGGTAACTTTCTGGTAGCGTAATGTGGTTTGAATGCTTTCATGTCCCATGAGTGAACGTAATTCTTCTATGCTGATTAATCCTACTCGTTCTGTAGCATAAGTATGGCGTAAATCATGAATGCGTACCCCGGTTAATTCGGGATTGGTATTGGTAATTTCTCGCCAATAATCATGCAATGTATGATAGCTAATTCTACTGACTTTGAGGGTAACTGGATGTTGTGCTGTAAACAATGCGTTGATATTTTTATGTCGTGTGTGTTGGAAATATTTATTTAGTGATTGGGCGGCATCATTGCTATAAAAGCACCACCTTTGTTTGTTGCCTTTTCCCAATACCTGAAATTTCTGATTTTTGATATCTAGGTCTGATAAATTCAGTGCTAAAAGCTCTCCTATTCTACATCCTGTGCGATGCAATAGATGAATTATTGCTGATAGTCGCAAGTCATCTTTGGTTGCTGTATAGAGGATATTTAGCTGGTCTGGTGTTAGATATCTTATGAGAGTATCGCTTTTATGTTCGCCTTTTTCTCGTTGTGGGGGACGCTGTTTTAATCCCTGAATTGGGTTGATTTTTATATACTCTTGTTGGACGGCGAAGTTAAATAGACTTTGCAGTATTGCTTGATGCTTATGGTGGGTTGTGTATTTTAAATGTGAGAGGCTATCTAGATACTCTATTAATGTTTGCTTACTGATTATTTCGATTAGCCAACTTCCATATTCTGCTAGGAAGTTTAAGAGGGTTAGTTCGTAGGTTTTAATGGTACTGGGTGCTAGTCCAGTCCGTTCTAAAAATTTGACGGCAACGGTGGCTAATGTGACAGCTTGCTTCACGGAAATTTGTGTGTTTTTAGCAAGGTTATTTATTCCTAAATTATATATCTTTTAGGGAGAAATATTGGCAGTGTTTTATGGATACTTTTAAAACTCCAAAACCTGGAGAATCTCTGTCCGACTATGTTTTGCGGATGAGAAAGGAACTCAATTTAACTCAGTTTGAGGTGGCGAATGCGGCTGGTGTTCATTCTCGCTCTGTGGGGAAGATTGAACGGGGATTGACAAGGAAACTTAGCCATAAAACTCTTGGCGGTCTTGCTTTGGCTTTGTCTGTGCCTGTTGAGTATTTGCAGGCTGTTGTCAGGGGAGAAGAGGTTCTGGTAATGGCAGCGATTAAGTTTTGCCCCCAATGTTGGAATCCTGGTGGCGTTGTGGATTCAATGTGGGGAAATGTTCGGGCTAGGTTTTGTTATCTATGCGGTACGCAATTACGGTCTAGTTGTGCTAATTGTGGTGAGTTGGTGGTGTCGTTGAGGTATAAGTTTTGTCCTCTGTGTGGAAAACCTTATAAGGATGGGGGGAAAAATTGTTGAAAGCTAGACACAGTAGGCATTTCCAGACCATCTTGCAGGTTTTTACACGTATCTCGGCTCAATACCTATTTCTGATGATGCCTTTGGTGATCCCATAGACATAATTATTAATATATCAAGTAGCTTATCTACGAGTTCATCTGTGGGTATAAAACAACCTGATCGTAGTTCTGCTAACTCGACTATATTACTATTCTTATCTAACCACTCAGTAACTTTTTCAAACAAAATTTCAGACACCAAATTAGGCTCTAATTCGTATACTAAAGCTTCTGATAAAAATGCTAAAATAACTATTTTTAGGACGGGAGAACGATTTAAACTTGCTGCCAACTGTTTGGCTATGATAGAAATTTTGTAGTTTGGATCTTGTAGTAATTGCTTACGCCTTCTAGCCTCGCCCATTACCTTAATCTCCTTTTTACTGAAAGTAATTATCAAAAAGTTTAGTAAAGAAAATATTGATATACATATAATTTTAGACTATTGTGGTATAAATTAACATATTTTAGAAAGAAAAATAAATTTTCCTGAAATAGATTTTGTTTGATATACTATAATCGTAGTCAGTAGTCAATCTTGCAATCATGCTTTATAGCTCTTTGAAGAATGATAACCCTTGATCACAAGTATAAATCAAAACTCCCAAACTGTGTTATAAACAATTTGAGAGCTTAGAAAATTTCAAAATTAGCAAACCCAGTTCTTTACTTACCCTCGCCGTGGAAAGCAGCTAAGTAAAAGGTCTGGATCACCGGACTAACGACCATGAGAACTAATTCATGGCAGTCTTATATTTTGATTATAGACTGCAAAGTACAAAAGTGTAAACATTTTTCTTCTAATTCTTGCCAACCCATTGCAATTAGTGGGGGTGTGGCATGAATAAAATACTAGAAACCTTTGATATTAGGAACTTCCTAGACAGACTCACTCCCAAGAAAGGCAAAAATAGATATGTTTGCCCAGTCTGTGAAGGTTCATTAACCGTAGATATTAAAACTGGTAAGTACCAATGTTGGGCAGATCCTGACAACAAACAGCATTTAAAAGATATCAGAGAAGCTGTTAATCCCTTAGAAGATGCTTTAAAACAAGCAGGTATTGACAATGGCAGAATCAACTACCAACAGATCACCCCTGCCAAAAAACCAGATCCTTTACCAGCACCATTACCAGCACCATTACCCCAAAACATTGAATTAGCCAAATTACCCGCCCCTGGTGTTGTTCCTCAAAAGAAACATAACAGTAGAGGATCACAAATCATCTATACATACTCAGATACACAGTATGTAGTTAGATACGAATTTATAGAAGATGGTGAACAGAAAAAACTCACCATTCCTTACCATCTGGATATTCTTGGTGACAGTGTGAACGGAATTGGTGACAAACCCTGGCCTGTTTACCATCAAAAAGAAATCATCAAACATGGTAAAAACCAATTTGTTTTAGTAGTTGAAGGGGAAAAATGTACTGATGCTGCTAGACAACAAAATTTACTTACCACTACCTTTCAGGGTTCACAGTGGACAGAGGCCAAACTAGAACAATATTGTCAATGCTTAAAATCTCATAATATCGCTGGTATTGTATATTATCCTGACCATGACAAAGCAGGTTGCAACAAAGCTAACAAACTAAGAATAGCAGCCAACAAAGCACAATTACCATACATTGAATTAAATCCCCAGAGATTAAATCCAGATAGTACAGACGGCTATGATATCGCTGATTTAATAGCGGATGGATTATACAGTAGACAACTACTAGAGAATGAAATTCAGACAGCTTATAAAGAATATCTGAATACATACATAGATGCCATATTAGCAGTAGGAAAACAACCTGTTAATCAGGAAATATCTAGGGAAGATTGGGAATGTAAACTATTTATCGAAACCCTGCTCAAGCAAGCACATATACCACAATCTATACCAGCATCTATCCCAGCATCTATCCCAACATCTATTCCACTTCAACAATCATCTAGGAGTAATTTAGATGTTGATATATGGTTTGATTCTGCTAATAGATTAGAAACCTACAATCAAAGTATTCAAAGTGGCAAAAAATATATCTTGGATATGTCCAGTGCTGGGGCTGGTAAATCCAACTTTGTAGGAGAAACTATACCAGAATGGTTACAAGTCAATAAATTGTGGTACATATCCAATGAACACCGCAATCCGACCACTAAATCAATAGAAGAAAACTACACAGATTTACCAGTTAGAAATAATGGAATGTATGCAGATGAGAACAACTTAACCCCCTTGGGTAATCCCACCATTAACTGGCCTCAAAATCAAGAAGCCAATATTTCCGGGAATTGTCACAAAACACCTTTATTTCATAAATTAGCATCTAAAGGCTATCATCAAGAATCAAATAGTGAATCATCATTAAATCCCATTTGTCATACTTGTAAATTCAAAGCCAATTGTCAAGGTGTAGATTTTGAAGGTAATATATTAGATAAAATAGCTGGTGCAACTTTCAGGAGAGATCGGCGTGAGGCACTGATGAAAGATAGAATCAGATGCCATATTGATTCATTACCATCAGAAATACCCGAAAAATCCCTAGCTTTTGTAGATGAATCTAGTCGTCAAATTAATCTAGTGGAAACTACAGAATTATCATTAACAGATTACCAAAAGACTTTAGGAGAAATTGCTAGACATTTACCTGAAGTATGGAAACAAATCAAAGATTTTATCTCACCATTGGAGCAATATTTATCTTCCAAGCATAAAGAAAATTACTATGGTTATAATCATAATCAAGTAAGGTCTATATTTGGAGACATTGACCATAACATTATCTCCAATATCATTGAGGATTTAAAGGTGCTATCGCCTGATTTAGAAGATATCTTTCAAGCTGCTGATAGCGTATCCTTAGATGGAATTGACACAAGTGAAAGGAAGGGGATAAGCCGCAAAACCTTAAAATATATTCGTTATACATTCGGTAAAGAAGCAAGTCAAGAATCCCATGAATTATTAGATAACCTAATAGTGAATTGGTTAACGCCATTATTAGAAATCATTGCTAATATTAGTCCTGGGGCATTGAGGATTAAACATCACAAGCTAATCATTACCACAAAAAACACCAGACAATTAGAGGTACTAAGTAAATTCCAAAATGTGTTTTTACTGGATGCAACTGCTACCCGGAAAACAGTAGCCTTTGAATTAGGAATAGATGCCAGTGAGATATTAGTCATCTGTGAAAAATTACCTAACTACTCAAATCTAAAAGTAGTACAAATTACTGATTTAGGATTATGTGGTAAAGACAGAAGTAAATCAAAAGTTAAACAATTAGATGCCACAAAAACAGCATTAGCATCTAATCATCAAAATTTAGGAGTCATTGACCACCTCAAACACAAACAAGATGGTGAAGGTTACTGGTTTAAGGATAATCGCGGTACTAATAAATACATGAATCACGATGCTTTATTTGCTATTGGTTCACCTTATCAGGATATAGGGGCTGTAGCTTCTAAATACGCAACTTTAACAGGGGATTACGACACTAGTAAAGATAATCCCCAATTTCAGGAATATATAGAGCATTTAGTGAAAGCAGAGATTATTCAGATGGGAGGCAGACTACGAGCAAACCGTCGCCCTGATGAAGCACTAACAATTTATCTTACCAGTAATGATGATCTCAGTTACCTACTGGATTATTACCCCGGTGCAACCTTAACCAAAACCACTGCTTTTGAAATTACACCAACAGCAGGTGATAGAGAACAGGTAAGCAGATATTATCTATTAGGAGCATTTAAGCAATGTATAGACACAGGGATTAAATGTACACAAAAAGCCGTTGCTAAAATAAGCAAATTATCACAGCCCTATATTTCTAAAATAGCTAGTAAATTTGGTGGGTTCAATGCCCTCAAAAAAATATTACTAGTCCTAATAGAAGCTCTATATAGGGGTAGTAATAATTTTTCTGACCTGTCAGACGATGAAAAATCCTTAGTCAATGACTATTTACCCCTAATCAAAGACAACCCGCCTCCAGAAGTTGTCCAGGAACTGCTAGAAGTGGCTAAAACTATTGGTTATCAGGCATTTAGCAGGATTACTAGGGAATTAGCACCGGATATTCTAGGGGCATTTATTGGAGCAATAGTAGATATAGCTATAGTGAAAGATGGGAGGTATGCCTACGATTAGGGACTTCCAATTAAAAAAATACTCAAAAATTTCTTGTGGTGCGGGCCGAAAAGTCCCCTAATTATCAAGGACGGGCAGGACTTGTACTGAGCCTGTCGTTGATACAAAACCTAGTTAATTCAGAATGATTGCTTTAACTACTTCGCCTGTATTTACTTTCTCTCTACTATTTACTAAGAATAGCTTATTAATTTTTTCTACTATTCCTATTTCATCTATTATTCCTAAGTGATCTAAGTTTTTACTCTCAAATTCTTCTTTTTGGTAATTCATATTTTTTGGTATTTTGATTTCCTTCAGACTCATTTTTTCTTCTGAATTTATTGTCAATACCTTATTAATTTCAATTTGTTGGCAATTTTTATATTACTGTCTATACAGCACTTCTCGGTGTTATGAGGTACACCATTAGCGGGCAAGATGCCCGCACTACAAGAGTTTCATGATTCAACTTTGTACCTCATAAGAGCGGAAACCGCTGTGTTTATGTTTAAGTTATTTCTGTTACTTATTACACTTGTATCTGTACTACAAAATGAAGTGCGGAATGTGGGATATAGGTTTCAACATTGATTCAATAGTTGTTGTTTTGCGTTAGAATCAAATTAATAAATCTATGCAAACAGTATTAAAATTCAACTTTGATTTGTATGTCACAAAATAGTTATTCCGAGACTGTTGCTCAATTGTTTAATTATCAAGAAGGGACAGGGAAATTATCACCAGATAAATGGCCTAATTATGAGAAATCAGGTATTACTACTGAACATATTCCTGAGTTGATCAGTTTAGCAACTGATGAAGATTTTTACAATATAGACCATAACGCGCTTTTGTCTGATGAAAGTGGTTTATTTGAATATGCACCAATTCATGCAATACGTATATTAGGAAAATTCCGAGTAGAAGCAGCAATTGAGCCGTTAATTAGCTTATTATCCAAACTTGATGATTTTGATTTTAATAATGAAGTATTGTCCATTTTGGATGAAGAATTAAAAAATGTTTTAAGCCTGATTGGTTTACCTGTAATTCCGGCACTTTCTACTTATATCGCTAATGATTCTCATGGGCAATTTCCCCGAATTACAGCTATGTTAACTATTAAAACCATTGCCTCTGTCTATCCAGAGCATTACCAGCATTGTGTTACTTCTTTATCTCAACATTTAGAATCTTTTAGAGAAAATGATCCTGAGTTTAACGGTCATATTATCTGGGTGCTTTCTGATATGAATGCAATAGATTGTTTACCTTTAATTGAGCGAGCTTTTCAAGCAGGGTGTGTTGATGAGGATGTGATAGGAGATTATGATGAAGTGCTTGTCAAATTTGGTTTAAAGGATATCACAGATATCTCTCCTAAAACTATAAAAGCGACTGATACAGAGAACCCCATATCCTTAAATTTTACTACTTCTCCTAGATTTAAACAACTTGAGAAACTAAATAAAGCACAGCAAAAGAGAGACGCTAGAAGAAAGCGAAATTTAAACCAACTGGGAAAATAAGTGATTTAGGGGTAAAGTTAGGTCGAGGGGGAGTATTATCTCCCGCGCTTCGCTATCGCCATCTCCGATCTCCAAATTAAAGTAGCTGAACTACAACGAGCTAGAGCGCAACTTGCAGATATGACTAGAGAAAAAGTGGCAGTAGCTCTAGTAAAATTCGATGAAGGTAAAACTGATTTCCAAATAGCTCAAGTTGTAGGTGCAAGAGCTATTGATCAATTTAAAGTATTTGAATTACGCTACATCCGTGGCAATAATGATACTGAGGGATATTTATCTAAACAATCTGAATTAGATAAAGTCAAGGCTAATACTTATGGTTCTTGGGGGAAAATGCGGCGATCGCTCTTTGAAATAAAATTATTAGTATTGGGTGTCAAAGACGCGGAAATATAAAATGTGGGGGGCGATCGCTATTTGAAATTAAGCTATTGGTGTTAGGTGTGGCTAAACTGTGCCAATTTAGGAATTTTGTACGCTAAGAAATCGGAGCAATCGCCCAAAGCCTTGCCATTAAAGATTGTTAGCGTTCAACTCTTTGGAAATTTTTTAACGACCATTGTTCTAAAATACAAAAAATTTCATTCGGATGATATTTTATGAAACTATTGATAGTCAAGGCTTTCAACTTTTTTGAAATTTTCTTAGCGTACAAAACTCCCGATTCGGCACAGTCTAGCCAAAGGATTCACCTAAATTATCAAAAGCATATTGAGTAATTTTTTGACAAATACCTTTTTCTTTAATCCATGTAAATTCAGGTTTAACATAATTATTAAAAAATTTTTTGAGTATATATTTATCTGGTTTTAGTCCATCTTTATACAAATTTTGCCAAGTCGCTAAACCCCAATTATAGGTAAACCTTGCTATGCCAGCGTGTTTAGCCATTAATATTTCTTGGTTTTTATTTAACTTGAGTTTCGTTTTGATGGATAAAAGCATTGCTTGACCTCAAAAGGCTCATTTCCTCTTCCTCTGATTTTATCAAAGAATAATGACATCACACTGGTGAAAGATCCATCTTTACGCGACTAAAATCTGTTCATGAAGTCGACATAACAGGCTTGTGAACCCAGTGACCTACATTGTTCTTCAACTTGTCTCGCTTGTTCACGACCATATGGATTTCTGTCTTCTACATAACAAGCAGGCTCACGTCCGCCAGTTCTAATATACGCAGAAGTTTTTCCACAGGTATATGTTTTGTCTTCATCCGTAAAGAACAGGCTTATACCTTCAGTCACTACTTGATCATAAGGGCATAGACAAACACCATCACCTGCCCAAGTTCTTATTGGCGCACGTAATTTCATGGGAACTGAATAGGGATTAGAAATTTGTGCGAAAGCACCCTGCTGAATAATAAATACAAATGGAATAGCAAGAAAAGCTAGAGGAAACTTCATGATTACACTACAGAAAAAGTTTGATGTATGGAGAATGCCAAAGTTGCTTGCAATCTAGCTATCTATTATACAGAATTTTTATAGTGTTTTTACGTTGAACTGAATATTAGTGATCACTTTCAAGATGAATAGTGTCAAAACTAATAGGTATAAATCAAAGTCAGTATATGGCTTTCCACGACTTCAGAAAAAACGAAGTTTAGGGTGCAAAAGGTGGGTTGTATAATCAAACCATATACAAAATCATACAAATCCTATAGAATAAGAACATTCATCATAATACTCTTGCTCGATATTACCTATGACTGATAAACTTTACGATCCGAATATCTTATATGAAAACGAAAAAAAATACACAAATTATTTTGAAAACTTAAAAGCTGAATTTAGTAATAATTTTCAAATCTGGATTAGGAGAGCAGATTTTAATAGATCATTAGCAGTAGGTATAGTTCATACAGATTTACAAGTAGCCGTGATAATTTATCTTAAATATGGTAATTTAGATATCATAGATCCGCTAAAACCAAGAATAATTAATTTAGCCATAAATCATTTTTTGTCAGAAAAAACTGGAGATTTAATCCTTAATATTCCACAATGAGCTATACTCATACCTTGCATATCTACGTATAGACACAGAGGATTTTAAAAAATAGGCGATAAAGATACCTGATTGTTACAGTATTTTATCTCTAAATCAATGGTTTTGGTATTATATAGAGTAATAAAATTTCATCAATTTTTATTGGTGCAAGATGTGAGTATAACAACATTGTTCAATTTCATTTACAGGATGTTTGAAAATTATTAATATGAAAAATTTATTTGATAATGAAAACGAATCTTTTTTAAAAAAACTAAATGAATTGATCAAAAATTCTATACAAGTTGATATTTGTGTTGGTTATTTTAAATTTAGTGGGTGGTGTTTAATTGTAGAATCTTTACAAGATATTTTATATATAAATAATGGTACTATTAGATTGTTAGTAGGAACAGGAGAAAATAATGATATTAATAAAAAATTATTTTTTGATGATTTTTTTCACAAAGATATTAATCTAAAAAAAGAAACTCAAAATTTAAATAAATTAGTTCAGTTTCTACAATTTGGTGAACAGACAAATAAGTTAACTGTTAAACTTATACCAAATACTCATTCTAAAATATATATTTTCACACATGAAAATCTTGAGAACGAAAATAGTATTTTTATAGGGAGTAGCAACCTTACAAGAAATGGGTTAACAAATACTATAAGAGAACTAAATTGTTATTTCACAGATAAACATATTTGCGACGAAGCAAAAAATTGGTTTGAACAAAAATGGAATCTTGATTTAAGCAAAGATATTACTTCAGAGTTATGGAGTTCTGTATATGAAAAAAATCTTTTAAAATGTGATGAATATGATGAATATTATGATGTTATAGAAGATGAATTAGAAAAATACTACTATGAACATTATTATGATATGAACTAAAACTATAAGATATCGGCTGCTATGTTGTTTTTAGACAAAAATTAACAGCCGCAATATGGAATATATCAGCTTCTCGATAAGATGAATTAGAACAAGTCAGTTTTCTAGTCGAAGAATTGCCACATTTGGTGGTGTTGGTTGTGAACCTCTACCTATACCTGTGAAGAAAGTATGGAACTTAGAGACAGGAGAGGAACTGTTCACCCTCAAACATCATCCTCATTGTGGGTGGGTAACATCAGTCGCAGTGACAGCCGATGGAAAACGGGCGATTTCCAGTTCTCGTGATGGAACTGTGACGGTGTGGAATTTAGAAACTGAGGAGAAACTGTTCACCCTCAAACATGATCCTCATCGTGGGTGGGTAACATCAGTCGCAGTGACAGCCGATGGAAAACGGGCGATTTCTGGTTCTCTTGATGGAACTATAAAGGTGTGGAATTTAGAAACAGGGGAGAATTTATTTACCCTCACAGGTCACAGTGGTTCTGTACAATCAGTAGCAGTCACAGCAGACGGTAAACGGGTGATTTCTGGTTATTGGAACAGAACTATCATGTGGAATTTAGAGACGAGGGAGGTGATAGCTACTTTCAAAAGTCACGCTCCGTTTTTCTCCTGTGCAGTTGCACCAGATGGAGTGACTATTGTTGCGGGTGATAGGTGTGGAATGGTGCATTTTTTAAAGTTGGAAAATCAGGGAGAGTGAATTTATGAAGTGATCGCCTATCATCACCAAAGGATAGTAAAAACTTTCATGTACATGAGCTTTTAGACACGTATAATACAGATTAAGAAATTTTAGTAGTAAAAATAAATTTTCCTGAAATTGGTTTTCTTTGATATAGTATGATTGTAATCAGTAGTCAATTTTTCAATCATGCTTCATAGCTTTGAAGAATGATAACCCTTGATTACCAGTATAAATCAAAACTCCCAAACTGTCTTGAGAACAATTTGAGAGCTTAGAAAATTTCAAAATTAGCAAACCCAGTTCTTTACTTACCCTCGCCCTGAGAAAGCAGCTAAGTAAAAGGTCTGGATCAACAAATGAGAACCATGAGAACTAATTCATGGCAGTCTTATCTTTTGATTATAGACTGCAAATTACAAAAGTGTAAACATTTTTCTTCTAATTCTTGCCAACCCATTGCAATTAGTGGGGGTGTGGCATGAATAAGAACCTAGAAACCTTTGATATCAGGAACTTCCTAGACAGACTCACTCCCAAGAAAGGCAAAAATAGATATATTTGTCCAGTCTGTGAAGGTTCATTAACCGTAGATATTAAAACTGGTAAGTACCAATGTTGGGCAGATCCTGGCAACAAACAGCATCTAAAAGATATCCGAGAAGCTGTTAATCCTTTAGAAGATGCTTTAAAACAAGCGGGTATTGACAACGGCAGAATCAACTACCAACAGATCACCCCTGCCAAAAAACCAGATCCGTTACCAGCACCATTACCTCAAATCATTGAATTAGCCAAATTACCTGCTCCTAGTCTTGTTCCGCAAAAGAAACATAACAGTAGAGGATCACAAATCATCTATACATACTCAGATACACAGTATGTAATTAGATACGAATTTATAGAAGATGGTGAACAGAAAAAGCTCACCATTCCTTACCATCTGGATATTCTTGGTGACAGTGTGAAGGGAATTGGTGACAAACCCTGGCCTGTTTACCATCAAGAAGAAATCATCAAACATGGTCAAGGCCAATTTATCTTAGTAGTTGAAGGAGAAAAATGTACTGATGCTGCTAGACAACAAAATTTACTTACCACTACCTTTCAAGGTTCACAATGGACAGATGCCAAACTAGAACAATATTGTCAATGCTTAAAATCTTATGATATCGCTGGTATTGTATGTTATCCCGACGATGACAAAGCAGGTTACAACAAAGCCAATAAACTAAGAATCGCAGCTAACAAAGCACAATTAGCATACATTCAATTAAATCCCCAGAGATTAAATCCAGATAGTACAGACGGCTATGATATCGCTGATTTAATAGCAGATGGATTATACAGTAGACAACTACTAGAGAATGAAATTCAGACAGCTTATAAAGAACATCTGCATACATACATAGATGCCATATTAGCAGTAGCAAAACAACCTGTTAATCAGGAAATATCTGGGGAAGATTGGGAATGTAAACTATTTATCGAAACCCTGCTCAAGCAAGCACATATACCACAATCTATACCAGCATCTATTCCACTTAAACAATCATCTAGGAGTAATTTAGATGTTGATGTATGGTTTAATCCTGCTGATAGATTAGAAACCTACAATCAAAGTATTCAAAGTGGCAAAAAATATATCTTGGATATGTCCAGTGCTGGGGCTGGTAAATCCAACTTTGTAGGAGAAACTATACCAGAATGGTTACAAGTCAATAAACTCTGGTACATATCAAGTGAACACCGCAATCCCACCACTAAATCAATAGAAGAAAACTATACAGATTTACCAGTTAGAAATAATGGAATGTATGCAGATGATAACAACTTAACCCCCTTGGGTAATCCCACCATTAACTGGCCTAAAGATCAAGAAGCCAATATTTCCGGGAATTGTCACAAAACACCTTTATTTCATAAATTAGCATCTAAAGGCTATCATCAAGAATCAAATAGTGAATCATCATTAAATCCCATTTGTCATACTTGTAAATTCAAAGCCAATTGTCAAGGTGTAGATTTTGAAGGTGATATATTAGATAAAATAGCTGGTGCAACTTTCAGGAGAGACCGGCGTGAGGCACTGATGAAAGATAGAATCAGATGCCATATTGATTCATTACCATCAGAAATACCCGAAAAATCCCTAGCTTTTGTAGATGAATCTAGTCGTCAAATTAATCTAGTGGAAACTACAGAATTATCATTAACAGATTACCAAAAGACTTTAGGAGAAATTGCTAGACATTTACCAGAAGTTTGGAAACAAATCAAAGATTTTATCTCACCATTGGAGCAATATTTATCTTCCAAACATAAAGAAAATTACTATGGTTATAATCATAATCAAGTAAGGTCGATATTGGGAGACATTGACCATAAAATTATCCCCAATATCATTGAGGCTTTAAAAGTGCTATCACCTGACTTAGAAGATATCTTTCAAGCTGCTGATAGCGTATCCTTAGATGGAATTGACACAAGTGAAAGAAAGGGAATAAACCCCAAAACCTTGAAATATATTCGTTATACATTCGGTAAAGAAGCCAGTCAAGAATCCCATGAATTATTAGATAACCTAATAGTGAATTGGTTAACACCATTATTAGAGATAATTGCTAATATTAGTTCTGGAGCATTGAGGATTAAACATCACAAGTTAATCATTACCACAAAAAACAGCAGACAATTAGAGGTACTAAGTAAATTCCAAAATGTGTTTTTACTAGATGCAACTGCTACCCGAAAAACAGTAGCCTTTGAATTAGGAATAGATGCCAGTGAGATCTTAGTCATCTGTGAGAAGTTACCTAACTACTCAAATCTAAAAGTGGTACAAATTACTGATTTAGGATTATGTGGTAAAGACAGAAGTGAATCAAAAGTTAAACAATTAGATGCTCTAAGAATAGACTTAACATCTAAACATCAAAATTTGGGAGTGATTGACCACCTCAAACACAAACAAGATGGTGAAGGTTACTGGTTTAAGGATAATCGCGGTACTAATAAATACATGAATCACGATGCTTTATTTGCGATTGGTTCACCTTATCAGGATATAGGGGCTGTAGCGGCTAAATACGCAACTTTAACAGGGGATTATGACACTAGTAAAGATAATTTCCAATTTCAGGAGTATATAGAGCATTTAGTGAAAGCAGAGATTATTCAGATGGGAGGCAGACTCCGAGCCAACCGCCGCCCTGATGAAGCACTAACAATTTATCTCACCAGTGATGATGATCTCAGTTACCTACTGGATTATTACCCCGGTGCAACCTTAACCAAAACCACTGCTTTTGAAATTACACCAACAGCAGGTGATAGAGAACAGGTAAGCAGATATTATCTATTAGGAGCATTTAAGCAATGTATAGACACAGGGATTAAATGTACACAAAAAGCCGTTGCTAAAATAAGCAAATTATCACAGCCCTATATTTCTAAAATAGCTAGTAAATTTGGTGGGTTCAATGCCCTCAAAAAAATATTACTAGTCCTAATAGAAGCTCTATATAGGGGTAGTAATAATTTTTCTGGACTCTCAGAAGATGAAAAATTCTTAGTCAATGACTATTTACCCCTAATCAAAGACAACCCGCCTCCAGAAGTTGTCCAGGAACTGCTAGAAGTGGCTAAAACTATTGGTTATCAGGCATTTAGCAGGATTACTAGGGAATTAGCACCGGATATTCTAGGGGCATTTATTGGAGCAATAGTAGAGATAGCTATGGTGAAAGATGGGAGGGGTGGGGTTATTGAAGTTGGAAACACAGGTTAGAGGGTGTTTGAAAAGTTATGGTTGATGTATCAAATATTTTTTACCCCACCCTAACCCTCCCCTTGTAAAGGGGAGGGAACTGGATTTTTATTGTTTCCCCCCTTTACAAGGGGAAAGGGGGGTAGCAATGTGATGAAAATTACGGAATACCACTTTTCAAACATCCTCTTAGACAAGATTTTAAATGTTCTCGATTACAGTATAATCAAGATCATGATTAGCAACAAAGTAAAGTAACTGATGTTAAAATCAGTTTATTCTGTAAAGAATTGGGAATTGAGCTATCATTTTAGGAGAATAAAACTTATGCAAGTTGTGATAGAGTTACCTGATGAGTTAGGAAAACAACTTTTAGAGTTGCCTAATATGGAAATGGTTGTCCAAGAAGTTATCAAAAAAATGTTATTAGTAGAACGACAAAAACAATCATCTCAATTATTGGTAAATATAGTTAATGATTTACCTGAGTTTCCTGTATTTAAAAATCAAGACCCCTTAGAGTTACAAAAAGTATTACGTGATGAATGGACTTAAGTATCTGTTAGATACAAGTATTTTAATTGGGTTGTTTCAACGTGATTTAATAATTTTAAATCTGCTAAAAGATAAGCTGATTAAAGTTAATGAATGTGCTTATAGTGCTATAACTCGGATGGAGTTACTGAGTTTTCCTTCTATAAGTTCTATGGAAAAAGAAGCGATTAAATCTTTATTAAATCAGATGACCTATTTAGCAATTACATCAGAAATTGAGGACGAAACTATTAATTTTAGATATACCCATAAAACAAAATTACCAGATTCTATTATTGCGGCTACAGCTAAGTATCATCAAATTGAGTTAGTAACATTAGATAAAAAATTAGCGAATAAGTTGAAATCAAATGATTGAGATAATTCCATCACAGTTTTTTATTTGTTCCCTGTTCCCTATTCCCTTTTTTTGTAAAAAGTGTGGATTAATTAATTCAGCTAATTTATAGAGGATGTATTTATGATTGAAGGAAAATTAGAACTAACTATCAAAATCAACGAACTGCCAGAAGTTAAAACTGTAGAAAATGGTTGGCAACAATTTGAGATTGACTGCGATGGAAGGATAATTAGCGTCACGGTTAAACCTAAAGTTTGGAAGAAATTGACTGATGCACAAGCCAATTATCCTCAGTGGGTCGGTGCTATTGCTGGGAAAATGGGAGAGGCAACTAATAACGGTTTTGTGTTATTAGAACCTAATGTCCAGACTTTTGAGAAAAAGCCAAAGCCATCCTCTGAAGTTACAACTTAGACAATAATAGATGAAAAGTAGCTAAAATATTAGTATCCAGATTATATCAATAATATGCCTGTTTTTCTGTTAGCGTCTTCTAGAGAAGGCATTGCTTTTGATGGGTGAATTGGGATTGATTAATCTCAATCCCACAATTTATAATCTATGTTCTATTCTCTAACCATTGGTCTAAATTAGTTATAGTAGAAAAATCAAAAAGTGCTTCCCCCAATAATTCCAATTGTTCAATGGATAATTGATGTATTTTTTCAGTTAGAGAAGCTGGAATTACACCAAACCGCCGATTAAGTAGTCGTATAATTAACCTTTCTCCACCTTGCTGTATTCCTCGTTCTTCACCCCGTTCCATCGCCATTTGTTCTGTTGGACTAATTAAAGGCATTTTTCTTTCCTCCTCTAAGTTTTTAATTTTAATAATTAATGCTGCTTGTAAGTGCTTGCTTAAAGTCATCATTGTATCAATGATCTTGAATAGCTTAACTATCTGTTCTTTGGTTAACCCCCGCTCGTACAATCCTCTAATTAATATCCACTTCCACTGCTCCCGTTCTGTCAGGTTACTAATTGTGGCTTTTGTTTTCAAGTGAGCAATTGTGATGATAGCAAATGGGTTATTATTAGATTCTAACTCATCTAAACGGGATTGATAATCAAAAAGTTTAACAATGGGGAATTTAACTAAAGTTTCACCTCCACCAATATCATAATAATAAGGTATTGAGCCGAGATACGTGTAAAAACCTGCAAGATGGTCTGGAAATGCCTACTGTGTCTAGCTTTCAACAATTTTTCCCCCCATCCTTATAAGGTTTTCCACACAGAGGACAAAACTTATACCTCAACGACACCACCAACTCACCACAATTAGCACAACTAGACCGTAATTGCGTACCGCATAGATAACAAAACCTAGCCCGAACATTTCCCCACATTGAATCCACAACGCCACCAGGATTCCAACATTGGGGGCAAAACTTAATCGCTGCCATTACCAGAACCTCTTCTCCCCTGACAACAGCCTGCAAATACTCAACAGGCACAGACAAAGCCAAAGCAAGACCGCCAAGAGTTTTATGGCTAAGTTTCCTTGTCAATCCCCGTTCAATCTTCCCCACAGAGCGAGAATGAACACCAGCCGCATTCGCCACCTCAAACTGAGTTAAATTGAGTTCCTTTCTCATCCGCAAAACATAGTCGGACAGAGATTCTCCAGGTTTTGGAGTTTTAAAAGTATCCATAAAACACTGCCAATATTTCTCCCTAAAAGATATATAATTTAGGAATAAATAACCTTGCTAAAAACACACAAATTTCCGTGAAGCAAGCTGTCACATTAGCCACCGTTGCCGTCAAATTTTTAGAACGGACTGGACTAGCACCCAGTACCATTAAAACCTACGAACTAACCCTCTTAAACTTCCTAGCAGAATATGGAAGTTGGCTAATCGAAATAATCAGTAAGCAAACATTAATAGAGTATCTAGATAGCCTCTCACATTTAAAATACACAACCCACCATAAGCATCAAGCAATACTGCAAAGTCTATTTAACTTCGCCGTCCAACAAGAGTATATAAAAATCAACCCAATTCAGGGATTAAAACAGCGTCCCCCACAACGAGAAAAAGGCGAACATAAAAGCGATACTCTCATAAGATATCTAACACCAGACCAGCTAAATATCCTCTATACAGCAACCAAAGATGACTTGCGACTATCAGCAATAATTCATCTATTGCATCGCACAGGATGTAGAATAGGAGAGCTTTTAGCACTGAATTTATCAGACCTAGATATCAAAAATCAGAAATTTCAGGTATTGGGAAAAGGCAACAAACAAAGGTGGTGCTTTTATAGCAATGATGCCGCCCAATCACTAAATAAATATTTCCAACACACACGACATAAAAATATCAACGCATTGTTTACAGCACAACATCCAGTTACCCTCAAAGTCAGTAGAATTAGCTATCATACATTGCATGATTATTGGCGAGAAATTACCAATACCAATCCCGAATTAACCGGGGTACGCATTCATGATTTACGCCATACTTATGCTACAGAACGAGTAGGATTAATCAGCATAGAAGAATTACGTTCACTCATGGGACATGAAAGCATTCAAACCACATTACGCTACCAGAAAGTTACCTCCCAAAAAGCCGAATCAGCCGCCCGTCACGCCTTAAATATGCTGATTAATCCAGAACTACAAAGCTGAACTGAGTCACCATAACATTCATAATTATTGACAACTTTTTGAGCGAAAAAACAACATTTTTATCGGCATTGTCAATTTCTACCCAAAAGAATATAAAATACTCTTTGGTAGGGGAGTGAGGGATAAAACCATTTTGAGTAATCTTAGTATTATATAAGACTCGTATTTGATTTATAAACGGGTTTTCAGATTAAAGCCTTGTTGAAACAGTATATTTTCAAAATTTCCACTAGATTATTATATGTTTTAAATATTACTTGAATGACATCAATTGACCGTACCGCTTATCCCAAATTTAAACAATTTCCTGACCCCAAAGAACTGGCAGAACTTTACACTCCAACACCTACAGAAATCAAGTTTGTCAAGTCTAAAACCAAGAACCATGAAGGATTGCTACGGTTAATGGTGATGTTGAAATCCTTTCAACGTCTAGGATATTTCCCTCATCCTGAACAGATCCCAATTGCGGTAATTAAACATTTACGGTCGTGTTTAAAGTTACAAGACTCAGTAAAAGCAATACCCTCCGAACGCCAACGTCATACCTATAAAAATATTATTCGGGAGTATTTAGGAGTCAAACAATATGATAAAACAGGTCAAAGATTAATAGCCACATTAGTTGCAGAAGCAGCCCAAATTAAAGACCACCCTGCTGATTTAATCAATGTGGCAATTGAGGAATTAGTGAAAGAACGATACGAATTACCAGCATTTAGCACCCTTGACCGATTAATTCGCCACATTCGGTCAATGGTCAATAATCGGTTATTTACACTTTGTTCTCAAGGACTTTCAACTACCGAACAAATTTATTTAGACCAATTGCTCGTGGTGATAGACAAGGAGGAGGATAATGAAAATGCCACCCTGAATTTATTAAAATCGCCACCTAAAAGTGCCAAACTAAATGGGATGAAACTCCTGCAAAACAAGTTTGATATGCTCATGACTTTTGGAGATGCCAAGCGATTACTACAAAATATTACTCCTACCAAAGTTAGACATTTTGCTGCTTATGCTAGAACTTTAGATATCACAGAATTTCAAGATATTAATTTACCCAAACGGCGGACATTGCTATTATGTCTATTGTACGAAGCACAGGTAAAAACTCGTGATTATCTGGTTGAGATGTTTATTAAACGTATTTTGAAGATTCAAAATAATGCCAAACTGCGATTGCAGGAACTCCGGGATAAACATCTGACAGAAACATCAGAGTTGTTAGCAACATTGGGACAAGTATTACAAGCATCCAAACAAGCCAAGGAAACCAAGGATAATGCTGTATTTGGAGAACAGGTGCAGTCAATTTTGGATGAACATGGTGGGGCAGAATTGCTGATACAAAAATTAGATGAAATTGCGGCGTACAATACCAATAACTATTTACCATTAATGTGGCGGTTTTATGCTGCCAACCGCAAAGCACTGTTTAGTTTAGTGCGTTCTCTAGATATTCTCTCTACTTCTGCGGATGAATCAGTGATTGCAGCTTTGCAATTTGTGTTAGATCATGAACACAAACGTTCTAAATATTTGCCTTTTGATATCAATTTGGATTTTATTAGTAATAACTGGCGGGCGCTAGTCGTCGCCGAAATTGATGACACCGAGGTTTTGGTACGTCAGCAATTAGAAATTTGCATCTTTTACAATTTGGCGACTGAATTTAAAACGGGAGATGCCTGTGTTGTGGGGTCGGAAAGCTACGCGGATTTCCGCGAACAATTATTAAGTCCTGTTGAGTGTGAACCATTAATAAAAGATTACTGTAACTTAATTGGTTTTCCGGCTAATCCAACGGATTTTGTCGAACATTTACGCTTATGTTTAACACAAGTTGCTGAGAAAGTAGATAATATTTGTGCTGTTGATAAACAATTTACAATTAATAAGGAGGGCGACCCTGTATTAAAGAAACCACCATCATTTACTCAACCCCCAGAGGTGGATTTATTGGAGTCGAAAATCCGGGCGCTGATGCCGGAACGGAGTATTTTAGATATATTGTGCAATGTTGAGCATTGGTTAAATTGGACTAGACATTTTGGTTTGATGTCGGGAAGTGAAGCCAAAATATCTGACCCAGGGGAACGTTATATTTTTACTACTTTTGGTTACGGTTGCAATCTTGGACCTAATCAAATGGCTCGTCATTCGGGGGGTATGGTGACTGCCCATGAAATTTCTTATACTAACCGTCGTCATGTTAGTGCTGCCAAGATTGAAGCGGCAATTCGGGATGTTATTAATGCTTATAATCGGTTTACTTTACCTTCTTGTTGGGGGACAGGGAAAAAGGTGGCAGCGGATGGCAGTAAGTTTGAGATATACGAGAATAATTTACACAGTGAGTATCATATTCGTTACGGTGGTTATGGTGGTATTGCCTATCATCATGTCTCGGATAAATACATTGCTTTGTTTACTCACTTCATCACTTGTGGGGTTTGGGAAGCGGTTTATATTTTGGATGGGTTGTTGAAAAATCTTTCGGATATTCAGCCGGATACGTTGCACGCAGATACTCAAGGTCAGTCTGGACCTGTGTTTGCTATTTCCTATCTTCTGGGTATTAAGTTGATGCCACGTATCCGTAATTGGCAGGATCTTAGTTTTGTGCGTCCTGGTACGGATGTGAGCTATCAGCATATTGAGCCACTGTTTAAGGGTGTGGTGAATTGGAGTTTAATTCAGACTCATTGGTCTGACATGATGCGGGTGGTGCTGTCAATTAAGGCTGGGAAGGTGATGCCTTCGACGTTGTTACGTAAGTTGGGGAGCTACAGTCGCAAAAATCGTCTTTATCAAGCTTTTCAAGAGTTAGGTAAGGTGGTGCGGACTATGTTTCTGCTGGATTATATTTCTAATGTTACTTTGAGACGGGAAATTACGGCGGTAACAAATGTTGTGGAGATGTATAATGGTTTTCTGGATTGGGTATTTTTTGGTAAGCAAGGGATGATTACTGAGAATGATCCGATTGAGCAGGAAAAGCGGTTAAAGTATTTGGATTTGGTGGCCAGTGCGGTGATTTTGCAAAATACGGTGGATATGTCGTTGGCGATTCAAAAGTTGATGTCACAGGGTGAGGTGATTCCTATGCGATACCTTGCTGCTTTGAGTCCTTATATTACAAGACATATCAAAAGATACGGTGATTATGTGGTGAATTTACATAATATTCCTCAACCTTTGGAGTCGGCGATTAATCTTCCTCCAGAAATCTTTGAAATGTAGACACAGCAAGCGTTTCCAGACCATCTTGCAGGTTTTTACACGTATCTCGGCTCAATACCAAGTGGTGTACAGATATCACCAGAGCAGGTAAAGCTCAAGGTATCACCGGCTATTATGGGATATTTGAAAAGCGTCATCTCTATTGTTGTGCTACTTATCAGAGTTTAGATGCTGCATTAGCAAAATTGGGTGAAATTGAAAGTAGAAATGATGCTGAGAAAGCGTTATTTAATTCTTTCAGAGATGATTAATTTATAGTTATTAACCCCAGCCATTAGATTGGGGTTATTTAATGCTATCGCTTGTTGACGATGGTGTTTTTGTAATATCATTATGTCAGAATATACTGAATATCATGAAGCTCATGGAATGCCCGTTTCTGTAACAAAATATGAACCGGAAGATTGGGAGTTAGAGGTTCAGGAATACGAACAACGAGATAGTGAAATGAAGACAAATTTAGCAATAGCTCTCAATAATATGTTATCGGCAAAGTTCCAAGTTGAGAATCTGAATAATCCTACTATATCGTATGAAGTAAGGATTGAATTGATTAGTAGATTTCTTGACAATACTATCAAATCTATTCAGGAAGTTCAAGGATTACATGATATAGAATGATTAGGAAGATTTTTGTTTGATGTTTGTGACAATTCTCGTTGAGAATTGAAACGAGGATTGAGGATTGAGGATTGAAACCAACAATTAACTGACATTGAATAAACCCACGAGTCTCTAGTTTATCTAGGGACTTTTCTATTGCTAATGGCTTGCGTCACGCTAATGCTATCGCTTGTTATTGGTGTTCTTTACATCAGTATTATGAAAGCATTTTTCACTGGACACCGAGATATCACTAACATCAAAGATGGAATTAATCAATTGATTGATATGGCTTTAGAGCGTGGAGTAACAGAGTTTTTCAATGGGATGGCTTTAGGTATTGACCAATTAGCTGCTGAGGTTTTAATTGAACGACAACTTCATTGGACTGCTGTAATCCCCTGTCAAAACCAAGACAGATTATGGACTCTTCAACAGAAACTTAAATACAAAGAACTCCTGAAGTCTGCATCAAATAAAATCGTGCTTTATCCAGAATATACACCGGGTGTCATGCAAGCTCGTAATCAGTGGATGGTCAAACATTCTAATATTTGTTTGGCTGTCTATGATAATCGGTTGACTGGGGGTGCTGCATTAAGTGTGAATATAGCGATCGCTCACCATCTCCCAATCATTCAATTTAATCCTAAAACTTTGGAAACCGCAGTAATTGAACCCAAACAACTAAGTTTATTTTAATGCTATCGCTTCCCGATTCCGTTGTGTTTTGGGAAGCATTTTGGAAAATAAGTCTTGTTTTTATTGGATTGTCAAAAACAACTTTGATGATGCCGATTTTTGGCTGGTTAATAAGGGTAGTTTAAAAGATTTAGGCAACCCCATCAAACAATTCCAACCATATTATACAGGTCTTAAATGTCCGGTATTGATATGGCCTGACTATGGATATTATCTCTGCGTTTATTTCCAGCAAATTGGTGTGTGGAGAAGATGCGGAGTTGGAAGTACCAACTACAAAAATCTGAGAATTTCTGATATTCGTAGGGTTTTTAACGAATTATCTCAACAACATTCAATGCAATATAACGGAGGAATAAATGTCAAAATTACCTACTAATGTAAACTTTCTGATATTACGTTATCAACAAATTAGGGAAAATGTCCATTTTGTAATGTTACGGAATAATGATGGTATTTACTCTACAGGAACTTTAGCGAATATTCCCAAACAAGAATCAACGGATGGGGGTTGGCATTTATTTGGGGAACAGAAGTTTGAGAAAGAACGCGCTGCGGTGATTGTCTATAACAAACTATGTCGGGGTGTACCAGTGAAAATCAAATGACCTAATGCTATCGCTTTTTGATGTTGTTGTTTTTGGTATTCAGGAAATGAATGAATTTCTAGAAAGTTTATCCCGTGCTTACTGGAAAATGGACTATTCACAGTTTCTGCAAAGAACTGGATTTGTTGAATCAGATTATGCCCTGCAAAAGTTTAAACTGTTTCAACAAAGTGCCAAGGGTTTGTTAGATTTTGACCCCGACACATTAGCATCAATTTTAGCACAGGAAACTGTAACTAAATAGTAAATGAAGGGACTGGTGTGGATGATAGCACCAGTCTCAGCTAGTATTTGCAACTATTTTATCATGACTCAACATAAATCACTTGACCTGTTATTAAGTCTACGAAATACTGCCATTGAAGTTCAGCGTGAAATTGAGGTTATTATGCCCGATGCTATTGCTGAAGCCTTGAAACTTGCGGAAACTTCCAAAAATAAGGTTGTCTATCATAATAAGGAGGGCAGAATTGTTTTAGTCTTGAAGAAACGGTTTTCTACTAATAAAGAAGATACCACACTTGCCAGATTAGACGAGGATATTCAACGCATTACTGGGGAATTAGCTAATAAACATTCTGAACAGATTGCAGATATTGAATTTCAGATTGCAAATCACCGGGATGCTATTGAAGAATTGGAGAAACAACAGGCTAAATTATTGAGCGATCGCCGCATTAGCACACTCAAGAAACAGTACCATGAACACCGGGAATCAACATTGTCTTTAGATCCCAATTTATCAGTGTTTCTCAATTAAGTATCTGGATAGAATTAATTACATATTGGTTATTTACAAATTCTTGACCAATCAAGGATTTTAGACCATATTTTTGTGTAATTACTTTTGTCCTATTACTTAATGCTATCGCTTTCCAGTGTTGATGATTTCAAAGCAACACAATGGAATTAAGAAGATATCGTTTCAATCGCAAAGTAGGTAAAATTTACTTAGAAGTTGGTAATCAACTGAGTGAAATTGGGTCTACTTTAAAGATGATTATATTATGGGCATCTGCACCAGTATTTGGTAAACCATTTGCCCATTTACCTGCACAGAATTGGGTGCAAATAACGTTTCTTGATATGCAAGGAAATTGGTGTTATGCACTGTTGAATAATGGGACTACAGATGCTTTAAATCCTTGGTTACAATACAGAAAACAAGTTGAATCGGAATTGGAATTATGTGGAGTAATCACCACCATTAGTTTAGTGAAATTTGAGGAACAAAGTGAATTTTTTGATTATCACTTTTCCGGTGTTCGGGGAAAACCAGGACTCGAAGAACGCATGAAAACATTGATTGATAATAGTGGTCATGCTTTGGTGGATATATCGGTGAATTTATTGACCTAATAGTTAGGAGACAGGAAAATCTTGTCTCTGAATTATTGGTTGGAGAAGTTGGTTTTTGTGACAATTAATAGCTAGTTGAGGATTAAAACTCTAATGCTATCGCTTTTTGATGTTGGTTTCCATGAAACTTAATGATGTTAATGTCTTTTAATTTTGATTATGACTAGAAAAAGAACCGCTAATAATGTTCAAAATGGGGTTAATGAAGTGACTGAGAATAATGTTGAAGCTGGAGTTAATAACATGACTGAGAATAATGTTGAAAATGGAGTTAATGAAGTTAACGGAAATCCTGAATACACAATTAATGAAGTAACGGAGAATCTTGAAGATACAGTTGATGAAATGAATCAAGAACCAGATGTTAGTTCTGAATTTGAAATAGATCCTGCATTAATGGGAGAAGAGTTTAATTGTGTAAGACCTAAGAGATTTCCTTATGGTATTGTCATCAATGCCGAAATAGCTGGCTTATTCATTCCCGAAAAGAGTTTAGCAAAAGCTGGATGGTTCGGCACTCCCGAAATAGTTGAAAAGGATTTATCAGGTGGTGTTGAGAGAGGATTATTTATGACCAATGCTAGAATGATAATCTTGGGTAATGTTCGTCCATACTTGAGATATAAAACTGACCTGAAAGATAACCCAGAATTAGAAGGAATAATGATTGGTTGGTACGACGAATATGCTGAAGAAATTGACAAGAAACTTATGAGTGCAGTCTCAGAGCATTTAATAATGTTTCTGGATAATGCTAACAATTTTCTGCATCAAACACCAATCAGAATCAGATTCAAGAATGTAGCTTTATGGAGTCTGCGAGAAGCTTTGGAACAGTATTACTCTCAAGCTGAATTAACATTTGCGAGAATGCTGAACAAGAAACCCAGTGGTAAAGATGATAGATGGCGTTCATTGTGTGTTGTTGACGTGGAGTTTAAAGGTGTTAAGGAAGGTGACGCTAGACAGAAATCTTACTGCTGCAAAGTTGGGACTTACATTCACCCCGATGAAGAAAATTTCCCAGCTTTGTTTATGGGAACAAGAACTAAAATGTCTGCGGTGTTGGAAAAGTATGATACTAGCTTAGGCTTTGATGAATCAGTTAAAGCTTTGTTACCAGCACCTACTAAATTGGCATTACCAGACAGTCAACAATAGTAATTAAGTATTCACGGAAAATTAAGGACTCAGGGCAACCTGGGTCTTTATCTAAAAGTAACAATTCTTTATGATAATTAAGGACTCAGGGGAAACCTTGGGTCTTTTTTTTAAGTAGTGCTATCGCCTATAAAAAGTGACTATTTAAACAACAGATAACAAAATGAAACTATTAATTATTGACACCGAAACCACAGATATCAATGATGCAAAGGTTTGTGAAATTGCAGCAACTTTGTATCAAGTTAGTGATAATGTCCGAGAAACCGGGGCAATTTGTAGCATTTCCACAGTATTACCAGTAACAGAAAACCCCGCAGAGTTCGTTAATGGTATTAGTCCAGAGTTGACTTTGAATGCTCCTGGATGGATTGCACAAATATTTGTGGAAACGCTCAATAAAATGCCTAATGCTGCTGATTATGCGATCGCTTTTAACGCTGAATTTGATGCACCCCTGGTAGATAAATTATTGAATACAAACCTCAATTGGTTATGTGCCATGAAGGATTTTGACTGGGGTTATCCTACTAAAAATGACAGTTATAAACTCACTGATTTAGCTTTGTGGATGGGTATTGGCATTAGCACTGTTCACCGTGCTGGTGATGATGTTCGGTTATTGGTGGAGTGTTTTAATCGTCGTAAACAACAATTACCACAAATAGTTAATCAAGCGGTATTTGTAGCCAATTCACCAATCATTGAGTTCAAGGCAATGGTTGGATATGACAATCGTGAACTAGCTAAAACTGCTGGATTTTATTGGGATGGTGACAGGAAACTATGGACTAAGAAACTCCGTGAATGTCGGTTTGATGAATTTGTAAAAACACTGAAATTTGGTGTTGAAGTAATATAATTCTAACATAAAATGTTAGGGATTTCCTGGCTTTTTTTAATGTTATTACTTCAGGATTTTGCTGTTTTTTGTAATGATTATGAACCCAAATATCCTGAACGAATTAGAAACCAAAACTAATGATATTACTGGCGCTTCGCTATCGCTGACCTTTTTGTACTCTGACAATATTGAAAACCAAGTCAACAAAGATGACGTTATAGAAAGGTTATCTCTGGGGGCTATCGCTGCAAGGTTGTGGTTTTTTATTAATTGCGAGGACACCCATGAATAACATAATAGTTCATTACGAAGGATTCCAAATCAGAATTTATGAAAATCATCCTACGTGGATTGAACAACGATATGCTTCCGAAGTTAGTCTTTCCTCGCATCCTGATTTCTATATATTTGATGGTAACGCTTGTACTCCAGATTTTGACAGTTGTTTGATTAAATCTCTGAGAAACTGTGATCACCTTGTTAGAGATTATGGGGAAAATAATATGTTGAAAGCAACTTGGGTATTTAATCCTCCTGGTTGGAATGATCCAGACAATTTTTAACAATTAGTTGGCAATGCCTATATTGGTATTGCTGACTTTTTTAATGCTATCGCTTATTGGGGGTGATTCATCAAATAAAAGAGGTGAAAATGTTCATCAAAACTATCGCAGTAAGCTATGAAAGAAAGTTTAATTTAGGCGACTTTAATAGTGCTTCATTAGGTTGTTCTATCTGGGCATCCATATCAGAAGGAGAAGACGAGGATACTTGTACTCAACTTCTCCAAGATAAATGTCGGGAAGCTGTCAGGAAAGAATACAGAAAACTGCTTGATAAATCCAAACCAGCAGAGACTTTCACTATTAATGGTAATTCCCCCGTTGATGATGAGTTTATCCCAGAAGGTGATATCTATCGCAATTAAATAATAAATAGGCTGGGTTTATCCCGGCTTTTCCATTTAACTATAATGATTGTATTAATTACTACGTTATTAAAGATGGTTGCTGATCATTGGAGGAGAGCTTTGAGGACAGAATGAGTGCAATGATATTAGGTGAGTGCGAGAGATGCAATTATTGGATGAGGAGATTAAAATATAGTTAGCTAAGGTTGGTTTTATTTTACAGGTTTTATGACTCCAGTTATTTTGCAAAAGCTTAATCCTATCGTTCTTGAAAAACTCAAATATCTTGCTCAAAGTCATCAACGGACTTTAGAAGAAGAAATCACATCTATTCTTGAAGATGTCACGGAAAATACACCTATAATTACACCTGAAAATAGGGGCTGGTTTCCTGGTTTTTTTGAGGAAGTTATTGGTGGATGGGAAGGAGAACCACTGGTTAAAGAGCATCAAGCAGAAGCGCAGGAGAGAGATTTTTTGTTATGCTCAAGATTTAGAACTTAAATTAAATTCCCGGTTCTAAACAAATATGAATTGCTTTATTATTTAAATAGAAAGATTAAGGAACAGTTAGTAAAGATTGGTTTTTCTTTAGAGGAATAGAAATGATACAGGATAGTGATCGAAAAATTGTTTCAGAGTTTCGCTCTCGACTAGAAGCGATAATTCCCATTTTGGATTTACGGGTATTTGGTTCAAGAGCGAGAGGTGATGCTACAGAAGAATCAGATTTAGATGTGTTTATTAAAATTACTGAATTAGATAGATCATGTCGAGAAAAAATTAGCGATTTGGCGTGGGAAGTAGGTTTTAAATATGATCTAGTTATTTCCACCTTTGTAGTTACAGAAGCACAGGTAGAAAGGGGAGCTATGGGAGCTAGTCCCTTACTGTCTAAGGTGTTACAAGAGGGTATTATTGTATGATAAATCAGCAACTAAAGTTATTAATTGAGTACCGTTTATCTGAAAGTGAAGAAACTTTAAGAGAAGCAAAGATTTTACTCAATCAATCAGCTTTTCGTGGTACTATCAATCGCTCTTATTATGCAATGTTTTATGCGGCACTGGGTCTTTTAGCAACTAAAGGTTTAGGCAGTTCTAAACATAGTGGAATAGTTAGTTTTTTTGATCGTGAGTTTGTGAAGACGGGAATTTTTTCTAAGGAGTTATCGCGGAGTTTTCATCGAGCATTTGATGAACGACAAGCAAGTGATTATGGAGAAATGTTAGAACCAGATATGGAGTCAGCAATGGCTTTATTTGAGAGAGCGCAGAATTTTGTGGATGAAATTACACAGTATTTAAAGTCTTGGATGGAGGTTAACTAACCTTATGGTACTAAGATTTCTGTAGATAACTGTGGTAATAGGTAATAGTTCGGTTTGTTGATTTTTAAACAACATAATTAAAGGTGAGGAATTAATAATGATACGGGAACAGAGAAGAGCATAGGATTTGGGAATAAAACCCGATTAAGAAAAAACTATGGGTTTTAAAGTAGATGTGGTTTATTGCCTTATGAGATCAAAAAACTGGTTTGAGTTATTGATTTTTTCTTTCAATCGGTATCAAGGTTTCCAAATTAAACAATCTAACACCTACATCTATGACGAAAATTCCTAGCATTTGGAATATTATAAACATAATAAACCAAGATTTCAAACCACCGGGAATGTTGGTAATCATAGTAGAAATTCTCGATAAATCCTCTATTTTATCTTTGTTATCCTCAAATTCTTGCCAGTTCTCATCATCGGTTCGTTGATAAACTTCTAATGCCTTGATTCTACCCATCAACGAGGAATCATCCCAGAACAGCATTTTTTCTATTTGTTGCATTTTACTAGAGTTTTCCATAACCTGAACTTCTAATCTAATTAATGCCTCAATTGATTGTCTGTCAATAATGGGATTTTGAGTTAAGGATTTAACAAGAAATTCTAACTCATCAGTAGAGCGTTTTCCAGTCCCTGATTTGATAGTTTCAGGAATGGCTTTGAGTAAAATTCTATTTCTTTCATTTGAGGCTTTAAGTTTTTCTTCTAGCTGTTTTCTATTACTAATATCAATCGCTTGGTTGATGATAAAATTATTTTCTCTCTTAGAAGAAACTAACAAACAAGTATCATGATCATAATACCCCCAATTTATTTCTGTACCCACTGGAGCATCTACCAATTTCTGGATTTCTTGTCTTTGTTCATGACATCTACTGCCTACAGACATTCCCTTAAAAGATTCTTTATCTAAGTTCATTAACTCAGCTAGTTTTTTATTAACAGCAAGATATCTCAGATTTAAGTCAATAATTGAAATAAACCCTGGCATGGCTTCTATAAAGTCTATTTGATATGCCTCTTGGTCTGGATTCATAATTTTAATTTAAAAATTTATTATCCATTTTATTCTTAATATTTTAAATTATCATATATTTGGGTATAAATTTAATTTTGAATATATTATCAAAACCAGTGATTATACTCCATGAAAATATTGATTTTTGCCAAGTTAAAACCTAATCACTCCATAACGACACAAACCGGAACTCTTTACCACTAAATAACCCTTGGTCACTCAGTTTTAAGTCTGGCATCACCAACAATGCCATAAAAGAAAGAGTCATGAATGGTGCAGTCAGTTTTGATCCTAATCTTTTTGCCCCAGCATTAAGTTCTGCATATTTTTTGGCAACCTCATAACCATCGCCATCACTCATCAACCCTGCCACAGCTAAAGGTAATACATGAACTACATTGTTTTCTGCTACTGCAATACCCCCGTGACACTGAATCAGGGCATTTACCGCTGCACAGATTTCCGCATCGCTTGTCCCCACTGCCACAATGTTATGGGAATCATGCGCCACACTCGATGCTATCGCCCCCCGTTTCAATCCAAAATTCTGTACTAATGCCACCGACGGCGGTTTGTCTTGATACCGATTAACAACCGTGATTTTCAGGATATCCTGCTCTAGATCAGCTATAACCTCACCGTTTTCAATATGTGCTGGTACACACTTGTCCCCTGTAATTAATTGTCCATCGGTAACGGTGATTACTCTGACTGTTGAACCCTTGGCTGGAATTGCAAAGTCTGTGACTTGTTTTTGATTAGTGATAAATTTATTGATGGGTGTAATAGGAACTGATGGTAATAATGCTGATCCTGATTTGGCTGTTAAAACACCCTGACAATAAGTATTCAACACCGTGAAATCTTGTAAATTATCAACAACAATCAAATCTGCACTATCACCAATTTGTAGTAATCCCACATCCAAATTGTAATGTTGTACGGGGTTGACACAGGCAATTTGCAGGACATTCATCACATCGTGACCTAATGCCACAGCCCGTTTCACCAGTAGATTTATATGACCATTAACTAAATCATCAGGGTGTTTATCATCGCTACAAAACATACAATGTGCTGCATGGGAGTCAATCAAACTGTGCAAGGCATCAAAGTTTTTAGCTGCTGAACCCTCCCGGATCTGAATTTTCATTCCCAGCGCTAATTTCTCTAAAGCTTCGTTCAGTGTGGAACATTCATGATCAGTGGTAATTTGAGCAGCATATTTACGTAACCCCGTACCCACTAACCCCGGTGCGTGGCCATCAATGGGTAGTCCCAAACTTTGCGCTAGGTGAATTTTGTCCATCATTTCTGGACTGTCTGCCAATACCCCCGGTACATTCATGACCTCACTTAAATAGGAAACATTATGTTTTAACAGTTGACGGAAATCGTTTACCGTCAGTTTTGCCCCGGCAGTTTCAAACTCGGTGGCGGGGACACAGGCAGGAAAACCAAAGGCTATTTTGAAGGGAGTCTGGGCGGCATTATCTATCATGAATTCTACACCTGCCAAACTCAATACATTGGCGATTTCGTGGGGGTCAGAGACAGTTGCCACCGTACCATGCACCGTCGCTAATCGGGCGAATTCAGTGGGTACAAGCATCGAGCTTTCGATATGAACATGAGCATCAATAAAACCAGGAAGAATGTACTGTGAGTATTGCCCCTGGTCCTGAACTATGGTTTGAATCTGTCCATCCTGAATATAGATAGTACCGGGAAAAATGGTGCGGTGGAGAACATCTACTATATTGCCGGCAAGTGCCAAGTTTTTCATGATTTTACTGTTAAATAACAACCGTAGATAGACTTTAAATTACAGAAAAATGTTTTAATTAGAGTAACTGAGATTTTCATTGATTTATAGCAACCGCCAAGGTGGTTAGGACATTAATTGATAATGAAATTCCATCCACAAAAAGGTTTTACTCTGACCCCTGACTCCTAACTCCTAACTCCTGACTCCTGACTCCTGACGATTACCTGTAAACCAAGTACTGCAACTACTGTGACTAAAATTATAGCCATTTTCAATCAAGCCGGTGGGGTGATGAAAACCAGTCTGACGATGAATTTGGGTTATCATCTTTCCCGCAAACATAAAGTTTTACTGGTGGATACTGACCCCCAGGCATCCCTGACAACTTTTATGGGACTTGAACCCCATGAACTTGAAAAAATCGTTGCTGACTCACTGCTCACACCAGAGACTAAATTACCAATTCACCATAATTTGCACGGTATGGATTTAGCCCCGGCTAATATTACCCTCAGTGCGGTAGAATTACAACTCTCTGCGGTTATGGCCAGGGAACTACGACTCAAACAAGCTTTAGAACCCATTTTAAATAACTACGATTTCATTTTGATTGATTGTCCTCCCTCTTTAGGTATCCTCAGTATTCTCGGACTCTGTGCTGCTACTCATGTTTTAGTGCCAGTTCAGACTCATTACAAAGCGTTCAAGGGAACGGAGTTATTATTGGATAGCATCAAACAGGTGAAGAAACATATCAATCCGAAATTAGCGATCGCCGGATTTGTGCCAACCTTGTACGTAAACGCCAACCAAGACAAAGTGATTTTGGAGGCTTTGGAACAGCAGTTATCACCACTAGCCAAAGTTTATCCGAAGATACCCCGTGCCACAGCCTTTGCGGATGCAGTAATGAATAGTCAACCATTGGCTGTATATGACCCCAAACATCCAGCGATCGCAGTTCTGAAAAAGATAGCCCAGGGGATGGAGAAACTGTAATGGTCAAGAAAACTTTAGAAATCCCGAAAATGCGTGGTGTGGAAGATTTGCTGAGTATGGATGTGGAATCAGAATCACCAACTGCCACCGTTAATATTGATAAAATTCGTTTACCTTCTCAACAACCCCGACGGTATTTTGACCCGGAGAAACTCAGTCAATTGGTGCAGTCAGTTAAAGAACACGGGATTTTACAACCTTTATTGGTGCGTGCTGTTAATGATGAATATGAGTTAGTCGCTGGTGAACGCCGACTCAGGGCGGCCAAAGCAGCGGGGTTAATAGAAGTGCCGATTATTAGTAAAGAATTATCAGATCATCAAACCCTGCAAATCGCTTTACTGGAAAACCTGCAACGGGAAGACCTCAACCCCATTGAAGAAACCGAGGGGATTCTAGAATTACTCTGTATTGAACTTGATGTAAGTTCTGCTGAAGTTATATCAATTCTCAATCAAGTTGCCAACGCCAAAAAACGTAACTTAGAACTGACGGAAAACGTTTCCCGTCAACTGGAAATTGTGGAATCGGTGTTACAGGGTGTTGGTAGATTCAGTGCTGAAAGTTTCCGTACCAGTCGTTTACCATTATTGAATTTACCCGATGATGTATTGGAAATATTGCGGCAGGGTCAACTAGAATACACCAAAGCTAGGGTGATCGCTAAACTCAAAGATGACGGTGAACGTAGGGAACTACTGGATAAAGTTCTTAATGAAAATCTATCTTTAAGTGAGATTAAGCAGTTAGTAAAGGAATTAACCCCAGGGAAAACTACACCAAAAGAGACATTGAATGCTAAATATTCCGAGCTTGGTAAAAGGTTGAAGAATGCCCAGGTGTGGGAAGATGTGAAGAAAACCAAGAAGCTAGAGAAATTGTTGGGTGATTTAGAACAATTGTTAGAATAGAACCCCAGAAATAATCAAAACAGGAGATACATTATGGCGAGAAAGTCTAAGGATTTTAATGAGTTGATGAAACAAAAACAGAGTTCCCAAGAGAAACATAAAAATCTCGAAGCACTTAGAGAAAAGATGCAAGGGGGTGTATTTGGGGAATTGGCTGCAAATATACCGATAGAACCCAAGGGCGCTCCAAAAATGTCAGAAATTCTCCAACAGTTCGTTGCTCCGTACTTAGATAATGTACACACATCAAAACGACGTAAATCATTATTTAGTTTGGCTGTGATAGCCTGGAATGCGGCGGTGATGCCTGAATCTCAACAAAAAACAACACTTGATACTTTCTTGGAACAACAGTTATCAAATCAGGATGCAGAAACTCAACAGGCGATTACACAAATGATTGATGAACTAATTGCTAGGAAACATCAGCATTTCTCTGATAATAAATATTTTATTCTGGACTTTCAAATTACAGAAACAGGACAAAGATATGATATCTCTGTGGCTTCAACTTTGTGGGAAAATCCTCAATGAATTATGACTGTAGCACCTATGTCACATAATTTTCTTAGAAAAGAGTAGATTTGTTTGTGTTTGCCGCGAAGAAAAGCGATTAATTGTCATTCCCAGTCTTGTTGAGATTCGCTAAATCTTCTAGTTGTCTTGTTTAAATTAAAATCAGCCGCCATTAAATCAATACCATCAATAATTTTACTAGGTTCGGCAATTCTCAAAGCCGTAAAACATTTGTCTCGATAATTAGGGTGATTTTGGAAAAAGGCGATCGCTTTTTTTAAAGGTTCAATTACAGGATAAGCTGATTCTGCCTTCTCAATAGCTGCTTGAGGAATGGGAGAATTGAGCCTTTGCATAGCCAAATCAATTAAATCTCTCGACTCTACCGAGGAATCATTCCATCTGTCAGAATTAGCTAAAAGTTTTTCCGCAAAACTATCAATTTGATTTAAGCATGGGACAGGCGACCAACTGGGATAATCTGCTGCTCCCAATTCAATCCGTCCTTCCATAATTATCTCAAATTTAATCAGAGTTTCATCAACTATAATAGCAAATCTTACTCCGTACTGGTCAGCTTTAATTTCTCCGGGTAGGTTGAGATTATTTCGAGTGTTAAAAAGGGCATTATATTGATTTTCAGCTATTTTTTGGCGCAGTAATCGGTAGCCAGTACCAGTGGAACAGAGAAAATCTATATCCTTGCTTAATCTATATTCCCCATGATTTAAACTAACCAGAGTCCCACCGCCAAAATACGCGCCACACTCTAATAAAAAATTAGCCTTTAATTGATTAAGAACAATTAAAATTTTTTGATGAAATTCCCTCTCAAACATTTTTGCTCCTAACCATGAATGATAATATTCAGCTAACTGTTGCACAAATAAGGCTTCTGTATGGCTCAAGTTGCCTAAAACTCCCCGGTAATGCCACCCTCGTTCATATATTCTCAGCATTTCTAAAGGAGTAAGATTTTCTATATCTTCTCTTTGCCAACATAATTTTTCTAAAAACGGTAATTTCTCTGGAGTTTTAATTTGAGGTTTAATTAACATTGGGATATAAGTAGGTGAACAGGAAAATTTAAAGGTATGTAACAGTATGTAAATTTGTCTCAATGCGATATTCTGATTGAGTTTCAGCCATTTTACAAAACGCAATACCCCTCATTTTTATTTTGTTCACCTACTTACTGGAGTTGAGGATTTTGAACCAGGGAATAGGAAGAAAATTGAAGAAGGACTCAGGCTTCGCCTTGATAAATAATAATTATTTGTCATAAGTGTCAATTAAAGCAATATTGCAATTATACCCCATATATCTATTTATCAAAAACATCAATAAAATCCTAATAATAGGAAAGGATAGTAATTTATTGGTACATTTATCAGCAAAAATGTTATTATATAATAATAGTGAAACACTGATATTAAGATTCAATAGCTATCATGGTATATCCAAAATATTGGAAACAATTAGCTAAATCCATCAAGGAAAAATCAGGTTGGCGTTGTCAAAAATGTGGGCGTGTTTGCTTACGTCCCGGTGAGAAACCTCACACTACTAAACCCCGTGCATACGATCTACAAGTTCACCATTGGAATCGTGACCCCTCAGACAATAGACCCGAAAATCTAGTAGCTTTATGTCCAAAATGTCATCTTAGTTATCATCGCGGTGGTAAGGGTAATGTTTCTCTGGGGCAATTGTCGCTGTTTGATCTGTCGGGGTTTGAAAATTGTTAAGTTTTATTGGGGATTAGCTAGTAGGAACTTTAGAGCGATCGCGCAAAGTACCCGCCGTAACCGCCGTAGGCTATTGCCTGGAAAATCTACAAAAATTGCCCCTAGTAACGCGCTCACTTCCCTCAAGTTACACGAAATGGCACTTTCGTGTACAATGTTATCGCATTCATCGCGAAGTTGTTTTTTATCTCCACCACTGTGACATATTTTGGATCGCAGAAGCTGTAGCTTTTACTGCTTCTTGTTCGCCTTCTGAAATATTTATTTACATCGTGGACTATTTTACCCTTATCCCGGCTTGACTCCAACTCAATACCTAATTATGCAAATTAAACTTTCATCTGTTGTTGATATGCAAATTTCGGCTATTCTGTGAAAGCGATCGCATAATTCAATACTATTGCCAAAACCCTGAAACCCTATTGATATCGTTACGATTTTATTGGGTTTCAGACATATTTGGGAAAATTGGCAATAGTATTGGTAACTGGCATTGATTTCAAGGCTATGTTTGTGTAGCTTGTCAGATGTGGTCTTGTAAATTTTTTAGGGATTGGACGAATAACCTTGCAGCAAGAGAAAATTACCCTCAGTCAATTAGAAAATTTTCTGCTGAAGTCAGCCGATATTTTGCGGGGCAAGATGGATGCTTCGGATTTCAAGGAGTTTATCTTTGGGCTGTTGTTTATTAAGCGCTTATCGGATGAGTTTGATTGTAAGCGGGAGGAGATTAAGAAAACGACCTATGCTCATCTGGCTAATGAGCCTGAACTGTTGGCGGAGTTACTGGAAGATAAAACATCCTATGGCGAGACGTTTTTTATTCCGCCCCGCGCACGTTGGCATGAGGCTTGGGTGGATGAAGATGGTAATCAAGTGCCGCCACTGAAGCATCTCAAGCAAGATATTGGCAATATGCTGAATAAGGCGATCGCCGCGATTGAAGATGCGAATGATGCCTTGGTGGGGGTGCTGAAAAATAATATTGATTTCAATGTGACTAATGGCAAAACCAAGATTCCCGATCAGAAGTGGAAGGATTTGCTCGATCACTTTAATCAGCCTAAGTTTGTGCTGGTTAACGATAACTTTGAGTTTCCCGATTTGTTGGGGGCTGCCTATGAGTATCTGATTAAGTTTTTTGCGGATAGTGCGGGAAAAAAAGGGGGAGAGTTTTATACACCGTCGGAGGTGGTGCGTCTATTGGTGCAGTTGGTGAAGCCAGAGGCAGGAAATACGATTTACGATCCGACGGTGGGTGCGGGTGGTTTTTTGATTCAGTCTTATCAATATGTGGAGGAACAGGGACAAGACCCGAATAATTTGGCGATGTATGGGCAGGAGTCTAATGGTAAGGTGTGGTCGATCTGCAATATGAATATGATTTTGCATAACATCAGCCGTTTCACGATTGAGAATGGCGATACTTTGGAAGATCCGCTAATTCTGGATAACGGTCAGATTCGGAAATTCGATCGCGTATTGGCTAATCCTCCTTTTTCGCAGAACTACAGCCGCGCTAGTTTGAAGTTTGCTAATCGCTTTTGGGAGTTTTGTCCTGAGTCGGGCAAGAAAGCAGATTTGATGTTTGTGCAGCACATGATCGCTAGTCTGAAACCTGATGGTCACATGGCGACGGTTATGCCTCACGGGGTGTTATTTCGTGGGGGGAAAGAAAAGCTGATTCGGGAGGCGTTGATCGAGAATGATGTGATTGAGGCGATTATTAGTTTACCGTCAGGGTTGTTTTATGGAACGGGGATTCCTGCCTGTGTGCTGGTGGTGAATAAGAGTAAGCCCGATGAGTTTAGGGACAAGATTTTATTTGTGAATGCCGATCGCGAATATGCTGAAGGTAAGGCTCAGAATAAGTTACGTCCTGAAGATATTGAAAAAATTGATTTTGTGTTTACCCACAAGAAGGAATATCACAAATATAGCCGTTTGGTGAGTAAACAGGAGATTGTGGAGCAGCATGATTACAATCTGAATATTCGCCGCTATGTGGACAATACGCCCGAACCTGAACCCGAAGATGTGACGGCGCATTTGTTAGGTGGGATTCCTGAGCGTGAGATTGCAGCGCGATCGCCTGATTTTGCGAAGTTTAGGGTGCAGTCTGAGACGTTGTTTCAGCCGTTGCGTGAGAGTTATTTGGCTTTTGATTCAGAGATTACCGCGAAGTCTGCGATTAAGACGACTTTGGAAGCGGATGCAAATCTGCAAAGCACGATCGCCGATCACTATGCTGCCCTAGAAAGTTGGTGGGAAGTGGCGCGGGATGATTTTGCGATGTTGTCTAATGATCTGGGTGAAAGTAAGAAAATGCCAGAGGTGCGGCGGGAGTTGCTGACGGGTTTAAAAGAGAAGCTGATTGGTTTGGGTGTGTTGGATGAGTTTCAGTCAGCGGGGGTGTTTGTCAATTGGTGGCAACAGATTCGCTATGACTTGAAAACAATTATTAATACGGGTTGGCATCATACGCTAATTCCTGATGAGTATTTGATTGCGGAATTTTTTGATGCTGAGGTGAGGGCAATTGAGGATCTTGAGGGGCGCATCAGTGGGTTACAGGGTGAACTGAGTGAGGCGGTTGAGACGGCGCAGGAGGTGGCGAGTTATGAGCCAGATGAGGATGAGAAGGTAACAGCGGCTTCAATTAAGAAGGTGTTAAAGGCTTTGATGGATGATTTTAAGGGTGTTAAAGGTGATTCGGCGGCGCGGGAGTTGGCGATATATAAGGTGGAACTTGAGGCGATTACAACTCTTGAAAAGCAGATCAAGGATTTAAAGGATGAGGTAAAAGATAAACAATCGGAACTAGATTTAAAGTTACGGTTAAAGCGGCTTGGGGCTGATGAGTTTCAGGCGGAAACTTTGCAACTGATTGCCCAAGTGACAACGGACATGGCGGCGCTGAATCCTGACGATAGAAATGATAAGCGCAAGTTAGCGGCTTTGACTAAAGATAAATCAGTGTTAGAAGCTCGGTTGTTGCGGGTTGATGATTTGTTAGAGAAAATCGGCGGTCAATTAACAACAGAGGAAGCGAAGGTTTTGATTTTGCAGAAGCTCTATGATTGGGTGCGGGAGCAGTTAACTCGCTATTTGAATGGGGCAAAGCGATCGCTGATTGCAGTAGTTGAAAATCTTTGGGATAAGTATGCGGTTGCGAGTCAGGAGTTAGAGGCAGAGCGTGAGGAGACTTTGGCGGAGTTAAATGAATTTTTGAGTAAGTTGGGGTATTTAGCGTGACTAAAATAGATAGTTTTATCACTGCAAAGATACGTGATTTCTTTGAGTACACCATAGCAGGAGAATGGGGAAGTGAAGGAAATTCAGAAATTGATACTCCTGTTTTAAGATCTACTAATTTTACAAACAAAGGAAAAATTGATTATTCTGATCTTGCTTATAGAAAAATCGATTCAAGTTACCTATCCCGCAGATTAGTTAACAAAGAAACAATTCTTATAGAAAAATCTGGTGGTAGCCCTTCTCAGCCAGCAGGAAGAGTTGTTTATTGTGAAGAAGACTTTATCGGAAGTGCATCAAATTTTATAGAAATTGCAAAAATAAATAACCTTTATTGTGCAAAGTATATTTTTTTCTTGCTGCACTACTTATATCAAACTGGGCTTGTACTTAAATATCAACAGCAAACAACAGGAATAATTAACTTCAAACTTGAGCAGTATAAAGAAGAAGAAGTATTATTTGCTAGTGATAAAAAAGAACAGGAAAAAATTGCTGAGGTTTTGTCTACGATCGATCTCGCAATCGCCCAAACTGAAGCCATCATCGCCAAGCAGCAGCGCATCAAAACGGGACTAATACAGGACTTGCTCACCAAAGGCATTGATGAAAATGGCAATATCCGCAGTGAAGCCACTCATGAGTTTAAAGATTCTGCGATCGGGCGTATTCCTGTGGAGTGGAATGTTGAAACAATTGGAAAAATAGCCTCTTTACAACGTGGTCATGATATTAGAGAAGTTGAATTTATAGCTGGAGAATATCCAGTTATTGCATCATCTGGAGTTATTGGATTTCATAACATTAGTACATCAGACAGTCCTAATGTTGTTGTGGGAAGAAAAGGTTCTATAGGAAATGTCTATTATCTTGATGTAGACTTTTGGGCGCACGATACAAGCCTGTATGTAACTAATTTCTTTGGTAATAATGAAAAATATATTTATTATCTATTTTCATATTTAGAGCTTGAACGATTTGGAACTAAATCAGGCTCTCCCTCATTAAATCGTAATGATATACACCCTTTAAAAATTTCACTACCTAAACCATCAGAACAAAAGATTATTTCTAAAATACTGACGCAATTTGATGATTCAATATCAAATCTTAAAAGTGGGTTAGATAAACTTCAACATCAAAAAACTGGACTTATGCAAGACCTCCTAACAGGCAAAGTCCGCGTTACCAACCTCCTCAACCAAAAAGCAGCAGCAAACTAACATCTAAAAATTATCAGAACTAAACGTTGCAACATTTGTGGTAACAAGTGTTAGCATTAAACAAAATCAAACCTTGAGAGACAGCCATCATGCTACTCAACGTCAAAAAACGCGGTAACTCCCTCAGCGTCATTATTCCCAAAGAAATCGCCGCTAACCTGAATATTGACGACGGTGACAATATTTATTTGACCAAAACCCCCAACGGATACGAAATCACCGCCTTCGATCCAGACTTTGCTAAAAAAATGGAAATTGCAAGGCGCGGCATCAAAAAATATCGTAACGCCCTGATCGACCTCGCCAAATGACAGAACCATACTGGCTCAACGAAAAGGAAATCATCGCAATTCATGGCGAAATCCTTGCCGAATCAGGCGGAGTGCTTGGCATCCTCAACACAGGCGCACTAGACTCAACCCTCCACAAACCACAAAATCTCTACTATTACAGCGAGCAAACCGCAACCCTCTACCAACTCGCCGCCGCCTATGGCTATGGACTAATCAAAAATCATTGCTTTATTGATGGCAACAAACGCATCGCCCTCATCGCCGTCTATACCTTTCTCGCCCTAAATGGCATTGAATTAATCGCCTCAGAAATTGAAGCCGCCCGTTACTTTTGGCAACTCGCCGCCAGCCAGCAAAGCCAAGACATCGAAATGCAAAACCTCGCAGATTGGCTACAAATCCATAGCCAGCCATATCTCCCTAATAACTTTTCAGAAAATACCGATGCCTAATTAAACGGATGAAAATCGGATGTAAACGGATGAAAATCGGATGTAAACGGATGGAGCATCCGATTAAAGCTATAAAGTTATGAGCCAAGTTATAAGCAATTATGAGCCATTATGAGCCAACTTAAATAAAATGCAACCAGATAAAACGCCCCCAGCCATCAAAATCGATGAACGTAACCACGTCGAAAAGCCATTACTCGATCAATTAACAGGCTTGGGCTGGGAAGTGCGCGACCTTGATCGCACCCAAAAACCACAAGATAGCGATCGCGCCAGTTTTACCGAAGTTGTCATGTTGCCAATCTTGCGCCAACAACTGCAAATCATTAACCCTTGGCTCGAACCAGACCAGATCGAAGAAGTCATCAAACAACTAACTGCAAATTTTCCAAGCAATAATCTCCTCGAAAATAACCGCCATCTCTTCACCCTGCTCCAAGAAAATACCAGCATCTCCGAAAACCGCAAAACAGACGAAAAAAGCCCCACCGTCAAGTTTGTAGACTTTGCCAATACTGCCAATAACTCCTTTATCGCCATTTGCCAATTCAAGATCCGCATTCTCGGCACAGAAAACCACATCATTCCCGATATAGTCCTCTTTCTCAACGGTTTACCCGTCGTCGTCATCGAGTGCAAATCGCCAAAAGTACAGGATGCAATACCAGAGGCGATCGACCAACTCATGCGCTACAGCGAACAACGCGGCGCAAAAGGTGAAGGCAGCGCACCTCTATTTTTTTATAACCAATTCATCATCGCCACCTGTCGCACCGAAGCAAAATTTGGCACAATTACCACACATAACCAAAAATACTTTTATCGCTGGGCTGACCCCTTCCCTCGCACCCTCGAAGACCTCGATCATGGAGCCAGTAGCCCCAACGATCAACAGCGTCTCGTCGCAGGAATGCTAGACCAAAATAATCTGCTCGAAATCATCCGTAACTTCACCCTCTTCTCCGTCAATGACAAAGGTGAAACCATCAAAATCGTGGGGCGTTATCAACAATTTCGCGCCGTCAAAAAAGCAATCAACCGACTCCTAGAAGGCAAAACCCCACGAGAACGTAGCGGCATCATCTGGCACACCCAAGGCTCAGGCAAATCCCTCACCATGATGCTTATGGTGCGAGCCATGTACCGTCATCCCAACCTCTGCCAATGGAAAGTTATTTTTATCACCGATCGCACCCAACTAGAGCAGCAACTAGCCGAAACAGGTCAAAATGTCGGCTTCACCGTCAAACCCGCCGATAGCATTGCCGCACTCAAAGAACTATTACGAAGTGACTCCTCCGACCTAGTAATGGCAATGATCCATAAATTTCAAGAGCGTGACTTTGCCGAAACCTTTCCCGAACTCAACACCAGCACCAATATTCTCGTAATGACCGATGAGGCGCACCGTTCGCAATACAGTTTACTCGAAGCCAATCTCGACAAAGCTATCCCCTACGCCACTCGCATCGGCTACACAGGCACACCCATAGATAAAACTGAGCGCGTCTTTGGTGACTATATCGACAAATACACTATGCGCCAAGCCATTAGCGATAAAGTCACCCTCGAAATTGTCTACGAAGGTCGTACCCATAACGCTGAAGTCCTAGACCAGTCGGCAATGGATAGCGCTTTTGAGGATGTTTTTAGTGAATATAACCGTGCTGAACGTCTCGATATTTTAGGCTACGGCTCCCGTGATGCTTACCTCGAAGCCGAATCAACGATCGCCGCCAAAGCCAAGGATATCGTTAACCACTATTTGCCATCCATTTTCACCAATGGCTACAAAGCTCAAGTAGTTGCCACATCTCGCGAAGCTGCCGTCCGCTATAAAAGCCATATTGATATAGCTCTAGTCGAAGCGATCGCCCAACTAGAAATATCTAACCCCCATAACATCCAGATCGATCGTCTCAAAAAGCTCAAAACTGATGTAGTTATCTCACCCAGACAAAACGACTTACCCCACCTAAAACCCTATACAAACGACCCAAAGACCAAGATTGCCAGCTTTAAACTACCCTTTGATAGCGAAGATAACGGCATTACAGGCGATATCGGCATACTCATCGTCAACAATATGCTCCTGACTGGCTTCGATGCTCCTGTCGAACAGGTCATGTATCTCGATAAAGTCATCCAAGCCCATAGTCTGCTTCAAGCGATCGCTCGTGTTAACCGCGTTAGTGGGGCTGATAAGGACAAAGGTTTTGTTGTTGATTATGTCGGTGTGGGGCATCACCTCAAGAAAGCCCTCGATAGCTATGACGAACGCGAACAGAAGGAAGTCGAAGACACCCTTAGTTTTCCTGAAGCAGAAATTCGCCAGTTAGAGACAGACCATCGGACGATCATGGAAATGCTTAACGAAAATGGACTAACTGACCTAACTGATACGGATGCCTTTTTCGATCTCTTCTACGACGAAGATATTCGCTTTAAATATATTCTTGCCTTCAAGCAATTTACTCGCAGCCTTAACCTAGTTTTTCCTGCTAAAGAAGCCCTTACGTTTATGTCTGACCATCAGGCACTAACCAACATCAACATCCAAGCAGAGCGACACTTTTACGATCCTCGCCTCAGTATGAAAGGCATTCCTGCCAAACTGCGAGCAATTACCGATGCTTACCTAGTTTCCACAGGCATCGATCTCAAAATTAAACCAATCTCAATCCTAGATGAGGACTTTGAAAAGGAAGTAAATCAGAGAACGCGCACCAAAACCAAAGCCGCCGCAATTGAACACGCACTCCGTCACCACATTGATATTGATTTAGATGATGACCCCGATTTGCAAGCATCCTTTGCCGCAGCCCTTTAACGCCACCTTTATCCGTAATTCCTAATTCCTAATTTGTAATCACATACAATAAGATCCTCAACTTCTGATTTCAATTCATAATTTATTTACAAGCCAAAAAAGAAGTCGGGAATCTGAACTACTCTAAAGATACATAAATCAAATAGGAGGCTATATAATTATCCTGATAAACACCAGGTAGCCAGTATCCTAGCACTACTAACGAATACGGAGCAATAATCACATGATGAAGATCAATAATTATAACCTAGCAGCTAAAAATATTAATACTAGATTTTTACGCCAAAACTTGGGAAATAAAGGGAAAAAATGGATTGCAGTCTGTGGTGTAGCAGTTTTCATGCTGGGAGGTTGTACCAGCCTCAAGAAAACCACCTCAGAAATAGAACCTAGTCATGCTCAATCACAAAAAACTACTGCACCCACCACAGAAATTGCTCCTCCCGCGATTTTTTCCGCTTCTGGAGATCCTAACTTTGTTGTCAAAGTCGTACAAAAAGTGGGAGGTGCAGTTGTTCGCATTGATTCAACGAGAACCGTTACCACTCAAGCACCAGACGAATTTTCTGATCCCTTTTTTCGCGGCTTTTTTGGCAATAGAATCCCTTCTCAACAAAGAGAAAGAGTAGAAAGAGGTAGCGGTTCGGGATTTATCATTAATTCATCTGGGCAAATTTTAACTAATTCCCACGTTGTCGACGGCGCTGATTTAGTTACAGTTACTCTCAAAGATGGCCGGACTTTTAAAGGTAAGGTATTAGGTGAAGATGCGGTAACGGATGTTGCTGTAATTCAAATTGAAGCTAATAACTTACCTGCCCTAGCTTTAGGTAAGTCGGATACTTTGCAACCAGGAGAAGCCGTTATCGCTATTGGTAATCCCTTGGGTTTAAATAATACTGTCACCTCTGGAATTATCAGCGCCACAGATCGTTCTAGTAGTGATATCGGTGCAAGTGATAAGCGTGTTGATTATCTGCAAACAGATGCAGCAATTAATCCTGGGAACTCCGGTGGACCATTACTAAATTACCGTGGTGAAGTCATTGGGATGAATACAGCAATTATTCAAGGCGCTCAAGGTTTAGGATTTGCTATTCCTATTAATACTGCCCAAAAAATTGCTGAGGAAATAATTGCTAAAGGTAGAGTTGATCATCCCTATTTAGGCATACAAATGGTCACACTCACACCTGAAGTTAAGGAAAAAATCATTGCCAGATTTGGCGATAAAATAAATTTATCTGCAAATGAAGGAATCCTCTTAATCAGGATTGTTGCTAATTCACCCGCAGCGGTTTCTGGATTGCGTCCAGGAGATGTTATAAAGAGTATTAATAATCAACCAGTTTTGAAAGTTGATGAAGTTCAAAAATTAGTAGAAAATAGTAAAATTGGTATTCCTCTCCAAGTGCAAGTAGATCGTAATGGTAAAGTTTCTCAATTTTTAGTTAAACCTGCACCTTTACCAATTAATAAGGAATAAAATTCCTTAGAAACTCTCAGAATCAGGATAAGTAGGTGAACACAATAAAACCAATTTGTGTAAAGAAAAGTAAAATCGCCCAAACCCTCTTCACTCTTGCCTTTTGCCTCAAGCCTAGTGCCATAACGACAATTTTTAATGCTAACCTACTTATCCAGAATTAAAGGATGAACAGGATGGAAACAGGAATTAAAATCACATGACTCGCTTTATACATGAAGTAGACGTTAATGCGAATGTTTGGGTCATTATTGAGATTAAATAGTCCTTATTGATAAGATGCGTTTCCCCTGGGAGTAAATTGTATCTCAGAGCCACATTACCCCCAAAACCTTCATCTAGTAAAAGCAAACCCTATCAACAGAAAATTAGTATTACATCAGCTAATAATGAAGGAGTAAAAATTTCGGAACGTGAGGCTAAAAAATTAAGTATTCGACTTGATGCAAAAACTTTTGATTGGGCTGATTACATCGTTATCCCTGATAACGTGAAAACTATCGGCAGTTTGATATTAGATTTCGAGAAAGATTATTTCAATAGGAGAGAAAGAAATTTTAAAACTGAGACAACTTGGCAAGTAGAATATCAAACTGTTTTTAAAATTTTACCGGTCGATAAAATTTTAGATGCAGAAATTTGTAGACAAGCAATCTTATCTACAAAACCAGATACTAGAACCCGTCAACGCTTCTGTATGGTGTGTGGACTTTTAGCCAAATTTGCAAAAATCACTTTTGATCCATCGCCATACAAAGGTAATTACAGTCCAAAAAGTAGATCGCCGCGGTTGAGTTTGTCGTTCTTCGTTGTGAACTGTTTTCGTATTGCTGTTGAACTCAGAACTCCCAACGATTAACATCTTTCCTAGTCCAACGATAAATCAAGGATTTGTAAACGAACTCTGGTAAGGCTAACATTCGTTGCCACCGCCAAGGTTCTTGATATAGTCTATATAGCCATTCTAAATTATTGTTTGCTAACCAACGGGGAGCGCGAGTTTTTCTTCCTGACCAAATATCAAAACTACCACCAACACCTACCCAAATGGAGTGAGGACACAAATGACGGTGTTCAGCAATCCATAATTCTTGACGTGGTACTCCCAAACCAACAAATATTACTTGTGGCTGTAGTTGAGTCAGAGTTTGCAATAACTGTTGTTCTTCTGCTGGGGAATGATAACCAGAATGTGTGCCGGATATTTTGAGAGTGGGAAGTTGTTTTTGCCATAAATCTGCTGCTTTTTCGGCTATTCCTGGTGCGCCTCCATAGAAAAATATTGAAGCAGATGTTTGTTCTTGATCTATTATTTGTAAAAGGCTTTCTGCTAATTCAATTCCGGGAAATCGGTGAACTTTTTGTCCTAATAAATATTGTAAATAGAGAACTACTCCTGCGCCGTCGGGAATAACTAATTCAGCATTTTTAATGATTTTTGCTAATGGGAGATTGCGCTCTGCTTGCATAGTCATTTCGGCATTGAGGGTGACTACATGAGTCCCTTGACCTGCTTTTAAGCAATCTAATAACCAGTTTGGATAATTACTCATTATATGCACTGGTAAACCTAATACGGGAAATACTTGAGGGAATTTAAACATAGTTTCTTGAAAATCAGACTTTAGGCGGATGTTTGATGAAAGGTTAGGGTATCAAATTTTTTCCTGAATAAATAACAATAATTTGTCAAGGAAAACAGTTTAGGGGTTAAGATCCTCTGGACGATCAATATCTGCTAAAGATTGCAGATAGCCAATTGATAAATTTAACTTTTGAGCAATTTCTACTGTTTTTACGAATACTTGAGCAGTTCCCCAGGAAATATTCATAAATAATTCGGCTATTGGTTGTTGTAATCCAATTAAATAATAACCACCGTCCAGGGCTGGACCCAGGACAAGATTAAAAACCTCTAATTGCTCGAAAGCGGTTATTAAAATTTGCGAGTTTAGATCAGGGCAGTCTGTACCAATGATGATGACTCGTTCTGCTTTTTGATTAAACGCATTGATTAGCGATCGCTCCATTCTTTTACCTAAATCTCCCTCACCTTGAAATTGATATAGTAAATCATTTCCTAACCAATTTACCATTCCTTGTAAATCGCCACCCGTAAACCGTATTTCTACAGATGTCTTAGACATTTTTTGTAATTCCTTAACCTGAGAAATAGTATCTTCAGTCATCTGCTTTTGTAAATTAGCAGCACCAACATCACCCAAAGCAGGTATTAACCGGGTTTTTGTTTTCCCTGGTTCTGGGTAGCGGGTAAAAATAATCAGATGTTGTTTTGATGGTTTTAAGGAGATCATTCAAAATATGCTGCTATTAAAGATATCGCAACTATGGGCGCGGTGACTGCGCGAAGAATCCGACGACCCAAGGAAATGGGCTGAAATCCTGATGCTATGGCTATTTCTAGTTCTTGATTTGTCCAACCTCCTTCTGGTCCAATGGCAATAATTATCTCATTTGCAGTTTTATTGATTACCTGCTGTAGATGAGGATAATCCCCACGGGCTTCACAGATATAACGATGAGTGGCAGTAGTTTCTTTTATGGCAGTGTTGAAAGCTACGGGTTGGAGGATGGTGGGAACAACAGCCCGTTCTGACTGTTCAGCGGCTTCTGAAGCTATGCGCTGCCAGCGTTCTAGTTTTTGGGGACTGGGATTTAATAGGGTGCGATCGCTCAAAATAGGTGCAATAGAAGTTACTCCCAACTCCGTACAACACCGGACAATTTCATCAAATCCATTTCCTTTTGGTAATGCCATCATCAAGGTAATAGCCACAGGTAATTCAGTTTTTACCTCCAGCGGTTCTAAAACCTCTCCCTGTTCCCCTTGTAACCGCGCTAACCACCATTTCCCCATACCATCCATGACAATAAATTTATCACCATCTCGCAAGCGCAATACCCGCAGCAAATAATGTTGTTGTTGAGGTGTTAATAAAAGCTGGTTGGCTTGAAGTTGCTGGGGATGAATAGTAATGCGTTGAAGTTGGGACATAGGGGAGGAGTCAGGAGTCAGGAGGAGGAAGAAGAAGAAGAAGAAGTAAAAGTGGTGTTTGATAGCGCAGAGTTAACTATTTTCGTTATTGTAATAATGCTTTAAATCGCTGTTCATCCCGAATTCTATCAAAATCCGTGTCAGTTTTCGCTAAGTCTTGATATTTTTTGGGGACAAATTGAATAGCTTTTTTGAGGTTATCAATTGCTAGTTCTAGATTATTTTGTAAGGCATAATTACAAGCTTTGTTATAATATGCTTGATGCAAATTAGGCTGGATAGTAATTGCTTGATTATAAGATGCTAAAGCTTCTTTGTAGCGTTGTAATTTAGTCAGAGCAATGCCTCGGTTAATCCAAGCCTCATGTTTATTAGAGTGAATAGCGATCGCTTCATTATAAGATCTTACAGCTTCTTCGTAATTTCGTAAAGCCGTTAAAGCATTACCACGATTGTACCAAGCTTCATCTTTATTTGGGCGAATAGCGATCGCCTTATCATAAGATTCTACAGCTTCTGGATACTGTTGCAACGCAATCAAAGCATTGCCGCGATTTACCCAAGTCTCCGCACTATCGGTTTTAATAGCTATCACCTGATTATATACCCCTAAAGCTTCTTGATAACGATGGGTATCTAACAAGCCATTTCCCTGTAGTAATAAATTTTCTGCTTTTTGACTATCTTGTACCTCTGTAATTAGTTGATTGACATTGCTTTCTTGAACAACTTGTTTGGTATTATCTGGTGAAGAATTTGCCAAATCACTACAGCCAATCGCCAAAAAACTGATTAAACTAGAGGCAATTAATTGTCGCCAAATTACCATACTGCACCTACAAAAATCATACAATTATCCTAAAACTGATGGGAAGTTAAAAGTCGTATCAAAATCAACTAATTGTGCTTAATTGTTGTTTGATTATGTAAACTCAAGATGAAGATTTGGATAAGGTTTTCATCAGAAGTTATGAATACAATACCATACTCGTAGTCAATAAATCAATTATTGGTAAGTACAAACTTAGCTGAACTAGATCAATCTGGGTTACTGACCCTAAAAAAGAATCATCCCACACAAAAATTTTAAATGATCTGTGATAAAATTGCCTGCTTGTTGCTTAATGGAGACACAGAATCATAATTATTGGTATTTATCTGCGTTTATCTGCGTTTATCTGCGGTCAAATATTCTAAAAATCTGATTTTATCCAGCTTCATCTTAATTTGGTATTAGAAGTATATAATACTGTAAATGTAAGTATTTTTACGGCGTGGAAATTTATAGTGAGACGATGGTAGGAAAATAAAAATTATGACAATTGAACCTGACTCATCTAACTCAGAAATAAATCAAGAAGATGAATTAGAAACTGGTGGTAGTGATCACTTATTACTAACAGAAGGATTAGAAAAAAAACAAATATCTGGACAATCTGCCTTCAAGACAAATATGATCAAAGGAACTGCGGTTCTGGTTGAGAGCAACTCCAGCCTGCAAACTGCTATCACCCCCAGAATTTTATTATTCACTAGTTTGGCGATCGCCACAACTATCATTAGTATTGTCATTAATAACTCATTTCTGGGCATTTTGGGAACTTTGGCAACCTTAGCGTTATCACTGTTCATCCTCTTTCCGTGGTTGCGAAATGTGATCCAAGAGTGGTTTTCACCTCAAGATAGAAATGTATTTGTGGGTTTAATAGGAGTAATAGTCGGAATAATTGGCTTATTCAGATTTACTAATTTAGGTAGTGGCTTACTGCGTTGGGGAAGAAGAGTTAACTGGGATGCCTCTGGTACTTTAGCAGAATGGTTTGGAGCATTGGGACAAATTGCCATTGCCATTATCGCCGTTTATGTAGCATGGCGACAATATGTAATTTCCAAAGACTTAACTATCCAACAAAACCTACTGACTGTACAGCAAAATATCATTACCCAACAACAAACCATAGACTCCTACTTTCAAGGAGTTTCCGACTTAGTATTAGATGAAGAAGGATTATTAGAAGACTGGCCGCAAGAAAGAGCGATCGCCGAAGGACGCACCGCTGCTATATTTAGTAGTGTAGATGGCAGTGGTAAAGCCAAAATTCTGCGGTTTCTTTCCCGTTCCAAATTACTCTCTCCTCTCCAGCGCGATCGCCGACTAGGAAGAGCTATTCTAGATGGTAGTGGTGGTTATGCCGAAGATCGTTTAGAAGGAGTGCGCGTCATTGACTTAGGTGTCATGTTAGCAGGTGCAGATTTAGCCGATAATGATTTGCGCTGGACAGATTTAAGTGAAGCCAACCTCATTCGTGCTAATCTCAGCAATTGCGATTTAGTCAAAGCCAACCTTTCCCGCACAATCTTATATGATGCCAATTTGACCAACGCTGACTTAAACGGAGTGCGCCTATTTTATGGTTTACTAGAACAGGCATCCCCCCGCAGTCGCACCGAACCACCCAACTACGAAACAGGAGAACACACCGGCGCAGTTGTGGAAAATGCCGACTTCACCAATGCTCAAAGAATGTCCGAATCTACCCGTTACTATTGCTGTACCTGGTGTGGAGAAAAAACCAGACGGACAATTCCCGGTGGTTGTGAAGGAATTCCCAATAAATTAGGAAGATAAGAGTTAGGGAAGAAGCAAGAGGGAAGAATATCAACAAAAAAATGGTTCTTCCCAATTACCAATGACCAAAAATATTGGGAACTAAATCTATAAACCACAAGTCAACAGCCATACCCATCAATGGGTAAAAAAAACTCTTTAAAAAAAACAGACTAAACCTTAACTAATAAGTTTGAGGATAATTTAATTTGATGAAAAATTCCAAATTTCTGCAAATATCTAGTGCGGCTTTATTGAGTTTGGGAATCTTCCAAAACATAGCTTTTGCTCAACCAATTCAACGCCAAATAAGAATTCCCGCTTCTCAAACTGTAGAGAAAAATTTATCTCAAATAAAAATCAATCCCCTTTATCTTGAACGAGAACAAAAAGCTCCCTTAATCATTAAAAATCAAATACTGGAATTACGCCGTGATATCCAGTCAAAAAATCTAACTTTTGAGGTAGGTTACACCACAGCCTTAGATTATAAACTAGAGCAACTAGCCGCCACCAAAGCACCAGATGATTTACCAACACAGGCTAATATCCAAAATGCCGTTGCTGCACAAATCTTAAATATTGATTTAGCCGAACGCGAAAAATTTGAACGCATTAATCCAGGAGTAATCCCTGAATTACAATTAATTAAAGCTCGTGGCTGCTTTGCTTCCGCAAAATCCTTTGATTGGCGGACTTTCAATAAAGTTACCCCAGTTCGGAACCAAGGAGGTTGCGGCAGTTGTTGGGCATTTGCTACCTTGGGAGCTTACGAAGGTAGTAATCTAATTCGGAATAACACTGCTGCTGATGCTTCAGAACAGCAAATTATCAACTGGGGTGGTTCAGGTAGTTGTGGTGGTGGTTGGTGGTCTAAAGCATTTGATTATCTCATTAGCAAAGGCACAGCTACCGAAGCTACTGTACCCTATACAGCAACCAATAATCCCTACAACCCCAGCATAGACACTCCCTACCGTTCCATAGCCTGGGGATATGTTAAACCTGATGGTGGAATTCCCACAGTTGCAGAAATGAAACTGGCCATGTGTAAATATGGACCCTTAACAGTTGCAGTGCGGGTTACTCCTGCTTTCCAAGGTTATGTTAGCGGCGTATTTAACGAACAAGCACAAGGTCCTATCAATCATGGTGTCACCCTCATTGGTTGGGATGATCAAAAACAAGCCTGGTTAATCAAAAATTCTTGGGGTACAGGTTGGGGTGACAATGGTTATATGTGGATTGGTTATAACAGTAATAGCATCGGTTATGGCGCAGCTTGGACTCAAGCCAGAAGCAACTTCTATAAATTGTCTCCTGACTTGTTGAAAAAAATCAACATCTTCCAAATCAATCCAGAATTAATTAAAGTTAATTCCAAAAACATCTCTCGATAATTTTTTGATTTTAGGTTGGGTAAAGCGCAAGTTTTATCTAACCTAAATTGATTTTTTTGAATTCACTCGACAAGGTAGATTAAAATTATGACTTTTACCAAGCGAGTCTTTTTGATTATTTCTCTGCTAACTACCTTGACCATTATTTTTCAAGTTAGTAATGCTGCTACTCCTCCCATGTCTAACTCAGAAATCACTGTCAACGATACTAACAATAACAGTCAGATTATTATTCAAAAAGGTAATATTATGATTGTTGAATTGTTAACCAACCCAGGAATAGGCTATAGTTGGCAAATTATTCAAAATGATCCTGATAAACTCAAATCTTTGGGAGATTCAGTATTAAAACCAATAGAAGCAGAAGCCCCAGGAGCATCTGAAAATCAAGTTTTCCGGTTTTTAGCCCAAAATTTGGGTTCAACCATGCTAGAACTTCACTATTTACGTCCCTGGGAAAGAAATCTTCCACCGTTAAAAACTTATAAAATTAACGTCCAAATTCGTTGACAATAAAAAGCATTTTCTCCTTCTTCCTTCTTTCTTCTTTCTTCTTTCTTCTTTCTTCTTTCTTCTTTCTTCTTTCTGACTCCTGACTCCTGACTATAAATTTTCTGGCAAAGTCAGAATTTCTACACCATCTTCGGTGACAGCTATGGTATGCTCGAATTGAGCAGAAAGTAAGCGATCGCTTGTTACCGCAGTCCAACCATCATTCAGCATTTCGGCTTCGTGAGTGCCTTCATTAATCATTGGTTCAATAGTAAACACCATCCCGGCTCTAAGTTTCTTGCCTCTACCTCTGATGCCATAATGGGGAACATCCGGTGCAGTATGGAAAATATTACTGATTCCATGTCCCACAAAATCCCGCACCACAGAAAAGCCGAAAGACTCCGCATACTCTTGAATTGCTGCCCCAATATCCCCAATTTTTGCCCCTGGTTTTACTTCTGCAATCCCCAACCGCAAACACTCTTGGGTTACCTCTACTAACTTTTGGGCTGTGGGGGAAGGATTACCCACTAGAAATGTTTTTGATGTATCACCATGATAACCTTCAACAATAGGCGTAACATCTATATTAATAATGTCCCCATCCTTGAGAATTTGTTTAGCATTGGGAATACCATGACAAATCACCTCATTCACACTGGTACAAATAGATTTAGGATAACCTTTATAACCTAAAGGAGCGCTTTTTGCTCCATGCTTTTGAGTCCATCTTTCCGCTTCATCATTCAATTGTAGAGTGCTAACTCCCGGTTTAACCAAAGGTTCTAAATGTTGTAATAACTTGGCGGCCAAGCTGCCAGCACGGCGCATTTTTTCGATTTCTCGTTGGGATAAAATGACTATGGTTTCGATTTTCATCAATTTTCTATCTACTCTTTTAAAAATATAGTTAATCCAGTTGTTGCCGCTCTGTGTGCAGCATCTGCTACCTTGAGAGCATATAAGCTTTGTTCTGGGGTGATATATAAGGGACTACCATCAAATAGATGGTCTAATACCATAGTTGTATCTTTGGCAAATAAACCCCGTCGCGTTCCCACTTCAATCAACTTTGTTCCTGCTGCTAAGACTAACATTCCGGTATCACCATCGAGAATTATTTCCCCTTTTTCACCTTGAACTTCTAATTTGCGTTCTGATTGCCACAAAGTTTCCCCCTTACCATAAATTACCTGTGCCAATAATCCACTGTCAAAGCATAATTGGGCTGAACATAAACAGGTTTGGTAATAATCAGACTCAGTTTGCCAATATCGTTGGTGACAATTGACAGTGAAGACTTCACCGAACAAATCAATCAGACGATGTAACCGAGATAATGCCCCAATTAGGGGAAAGCCAAACATCCCATGATTATAAGTCCACTTACGCGGGGCTGGATGCTGGGGATTCAGGGTACTATAGCGAACATAAAACAAATCACCAATTTGGTCTAGGTATTGTTTTAAAGTTTGATGCCAACCACCCAATAATTCAATGTGTTCGACGTGCAGAAGCTTGTTGACTGTTTTTGCTAAAGCAATCAGTTCTTCAGCTTCTTTGACATCTACAGACAAAGGATATTCAACAATGACGTGTTTACCGCTAGATAGGGCAGCATGAGCAATTTTACCATGATCTTGATTAATGGTGCAGATCACCACCATATCTAAATCGTCTCGTTCTACTAGCTGTTGCCAAGAATTCATGGCTTCAGTTGCGTATTCCTGGGCTAAAACCGCTGTTCTTTCAGGATTGCCAGTTATGGCTATTAAATCAGTTCGAGGATCTTGTAATAACGCCTCAGCCCTGAGTTTGGCCGCATAGCCTGTTCCCACTAAACCGACTCTGAGATTGTGTGTACATAAAGGTAGTTCGTTATTGTCCATGAATTTATCACCAATTTTCAATGTTTCGGTTTAATGCCGTTGGTATTTTATCAACAAGCCACCATCAGGAAATATCTAATACCACTAGGGTATTTTTCATCAATGTAAAATATTATGGCTCTTTGGTAATTTTGGAAACATTACCATAAATATAATACAGCTTAAAAATCGTGTAAAAATCAGGATAAACAATTAATTAAACGATTTTAAATTTTCAGAGCTATTTTTTTATGTTTTTTGAGCATTTTTCTTTGAATTTCTCATAAATTCGCGTTTGTAAATAATTAGGTTCTGTTATATGTTTTACATGATATGCTACATAAATTAGAAAATACCAAAAAAAATTATACATCTTGTGTATAAAATATGTCTATTTTCTTCTTTAAATATCAAATCCCTGGATAATTTTCAGAAGTATCTACTAGATTTCTATTTTTCCAATATCTAAGATGATTACACAAATCCAAAATCTGCGGATTTTTTATCCATTCCTAGTGCCATTTATCAGCTCATCTCAGATTTATTGGTTATATATACTTTCGGCTTTGTTACTAGCTTTGATTATATATAAATTAGGGTTATCTCAACAAGACAAACAGATAAATTTAAGGCAGTATCTTTTGCCAAAAGCAGTTTATTTACATCCTTCAGCGATCGCTGAATATAAGTATTATTTTTTATCTTCGCTCTTAGAAATATTTGTAATATTGCCAGTTATATTCTCTCTACCAAATCTAGCAAATATCATTTGTGATTATTTAACAGAAATTACGCACTTAACAACGCCTTTTTTAATTACTCATCCTCAGTGGTATCATTATGTCACATTAAGTATTTTTGTGGCTTTAGCGGGGGATTTTGCCTATTATTGTTACCATTACTTAGCTCATAGAAGTTCATTCTTTTGGGAATTTCATAAAGTCCATCATTCTGCGGATGTACTGACTCCGATGACTGTTTATCGCTCTCATCCCTTTGATTTAATATTAAGTATGATCTTTGCGACGGTAATGCTGGGTTTTACTACGGGAATCTGGATTTATTTATTTGGTAATCAAGTATCACATTTATCCATTTATGGAGTTAATTGGGAGATATTTCTCTTTTATTTAACTGGTGCTAACTTACGACATTCTCATATTTGGTTGAACTACCCCTATAAAGTTAGTCATGTGTTGATGAGTCCTGCTCAACATCATATTCATCATAGTGTTGAGCCAAAGCATTATGACAAAAACTTTGGTTACATTCTGTCTTTTTGGGACTGGATATTTGGGACTTTATATGTACCGAAAGGTTATGAAAAGCTGGATTTTGGTCTGTCAGATGGGGAATCAAATTTATTTAATAATCCAATTAATTTATTAGTACAGCCATTTAAATCTATTTGGCAAAATTATAACCAACAGACATCTAAAAAGTAATTCCCTATCGACAGTCTCAATACAAATTAAGTCAAAAATATAGTTATGAATAACATGAAATTAGATTTGAATTCAGATTTGTCGAATTCGACTACAATCATCAACGATTTGCCAGAAAATGGTGTTTGTATCCATGATTTATTTGCAATTCAGGTAAAAGCAGCACCAGATTCAGTAGCGACAATATTTGAAAATCAGCAACTTACCTACCAAGAATTGAATGCTAAAGCCAATCAGTTAGCACATTATTTACAGAGTATTGGTGTAGGTGCTGAAGTCATGGTCGGCTTGTGCGTAGAGCGATCGCTCGATCTGATCATCGGTATTCTTGGTATTCTTAAAGCTGGAGGTGCTTATGTACCTATAGACCCGGCCTATCCCCAAGAACGCATAGCATTTATGCTAGAAGATACTAAGTTGCAATTTGTGGTGACACAACAACAATTGGTAGTATCTCTTCCTGAAACTTCTACAACAATTTGTCTAGATACAGATTGGCAGAAAATGGAGCGTCAAAGTTCCTATGATCCAGTTAGTGGAGTCACAGCCGAAAATCTGGCTTATTTAATCTATACCTCCGGTTCTACTGGTAAGCCGAAAGGTGTACAAATGCCTCATGGTAGTATTTGTAATTATCTTGAAGCGATCGCTCAAATATTACCAGTTAATCATCAAGATATTTATCTCCATACAGCATCTTTTTCTTTTACTGCTTCAGTCAGACAATTATTTTTACCTTTATCCCAAGGTGCAACCAGTATTCTTGCTACTCGTGAACAAACCAGAACTCCTTTAAGCCTATTTGAATTAATTCAAAAACGTGGTGTTACTATTTCTGATGGTGTACCCTCTGTATGGCGTTATGGACTAATTGCCTTAGAAAGTTTAGACCAACAATATACAGAATCTCTGAGAGAATCAAAATTAAGATTAATAGTATTTGGTGGCGAATTACTACCCTATCAACTAATTAAAAAGTTACGCAACCTGTTTAAAACACCACCCCAGTTTTTTAATATTCTTGGTCAAACAGAAAGTATTGGCCATGGTTTTTATACTGTTCCTGAAGATTACGATCTTGAAGATGGCTATGTTCCTGTTGGTCATCCTTTAGCAAACATTCAACAAGTTTATGTCCTTAACTCCCAACTTGAACCAGTCAAAACTGGTGAGTCTGGAGAAGTCCATATTGCGGGTTCTACCTTAGCACGAGGCTATCTGAACCGCACCGAGGCCAATGAGGAAAAATTCATCATTAATCCTTTTAATCCTCAACAACGACTCTTTAAAACCGGGGATGTTGCTCGTTATTCAAGTAATCAAAATTTAGAAATTCTTGGTCGCATTGATTTTCAGGTAAATATCCGCGGAATGAGGGTTGAATTGGAGGAAATTGAAGCAGTAATTAAACTCCATCCTAGTATTCGAGAAGCTGTGGTTTCTGCCAGAGAAGATGTATCTGGTGGTCAGCGATTAGTTGCTTATATCGTAGTGAATAATCAAGATTTTAATTCGGGAGAATTACGCAATTTTCTTGCCAGCAAACTACCAGATTATATGATTCCCCATACCTTAATGGTCATGGAGAAATTGCCAGTTTTACCTAATGGAAAGTTAGACAGAAAAAGTTTACCCGAACCTGATTTATCAGCAATTCAAAGTGAATTTATCCCTCCGCAAACACCCACACAAGAAATCATTGTTAAAATCTGGGCAGAAGTTTTAGGCCTCGAAAAAATTGGTATTCATGATAATTTTTTAGAATTGGGTGGACATTCCCTATTGGCAAGTTTAGTGATATCAAGATTGCGTGAGGCACTATCAATAGAATTATCTATTGCCAGTTTATTTGCCGCGCCAACAATTGCCACATTTAGTGAACAAATTGGATCTTCTGCCCAGAATTTACTGCCAACATTAGAATCAGTTTCCCGAAATATTGAATTACCACTTTCATTAACTCAGCAGCGATTTTGGTTTCTGGATCAAATGGAAGGGGCAAATCCTGCTTACAATATTGTCAGAGTCCTGAATTTACAAGGATTACTTAACTTTATAGCACTTGAACAGGCGATCGCCACAACTATTAATCGTCATGAAACCCTGCGTACCAGTTTTGGGATTGCCGATGGTAAACCCATTCAAGTTATTACTGATAAATTAGCATTTACCTTACCTGTAATTGATTTACAAGAATTAGCAGAAGATGACAAAACGACTGCGGCACAAAGATTAACTACTAATGAATATCTTCGCCCTTTTGCCCTAACTGAATCATCTCTCTTAAGAGTGACATTGATCCAATTGGGGGCAGAATCCCACCAGTTATTAGTAATAATGCACCACATCATTTCTGATGCTTGGTCAGCAGGGAATTTTCTCCAAGAATTATCGGTTATTTATTCAGCCTTGACAGCGGGTTTACCTTCTCCCTTACCCCAATTATCAATTCAGTATGCCGACTATGCTTATTGGCAACGACAATGGCTGGAAAATCAACCCGCGCAACTTGATTATTGGCAACAACAATTAGCAGATATTCCCGCAGTCATTGAATTACCTACAGATCGATCACGAACAGCAATTCAAACCTTTCGCGGTGATATCCAGAAATTTCAATTTGATTCCCAACTCACTCACAAACTCAAAAACCTCAGTCAAAAATCGGGTTCTTCCCTATTTATGACACTTCTGACGGCTTTTGTGATCTTACTTTCTCGCTATAGTGGTCAGGAAGATATTGTTGTTGGTTCTCCTATTAGTAATCGCAATCGTGTTGCTTTAGAGCCATTAATCGGCTTTTTTGTGAATACTTTAGTTTTACGAACTCGTCTGGAAGGAAATCCCACCTTTGAAGAATTACTCCAACAAGTACGACAGATGGCACTTGATGCTTATGCTCACCAAGATATCCCCTTTGATCAACTTGTGGAAACCCTCCAACCTCAGCGCCACCTCAGCCATAGTCCCTTATTTCAAGTCATGTTTGTATTGCAAAATTCTCCCTTGTCAAAACTGGAATTAAGAGATTTGCAAGTTACACAAATAGAATTAACAAGAGCGACAGCGGGGGCAACTTTTGATTTAACCTTATCAATGCAGGAAAAAGAGTCAGCATCAGGAACTGAATTAATAGCTGCATTTGAATATAATGCTAATTTGTTTAATGCTGATACTATTGGCAGGATGGTAGAGAGTTTTCACACCTTAGTTGAGGCAATTGTGGTAAATCCTCAAGAGCGGATTAGGAAATTACCTTTATTAACAGCATCCCAAGAACATCAGTTATTAGTTGAATGGAATAATCCAGGAACTGATTATCCCCAAAAATCCATTCATCAATTATTTGAGGAACAAGTAGAAAAAACACCTGATGCAGTAGCGGTAGTTTTTGAAGATCAGCAATTAACCTACCAACAATTAAATTCAGAAGCTAACAAACTAGCTCATTATTTGCAGTTTTTGGGTGTAGAACCAGAAATATTAGTGGGTGTTTATTTAGAACGTTCTCTGGAAATGATAGTAGGATATTTGGGAATTTTCAAAGCTGGTGGTGCTTATGTGCCACTCGATCCTAATTATCCCCCAGAACGTCTCAATTATATGGTGGCAGATTCACAAATGTCCATCATCTTGACTCATTCTTCCTTACTCCCACATTTATCATTAACCCTAGAGCAACCCCAAACTAAAATCATTTGTTGGGATAAAGATTTTGAAATTGAAATTGCCAGTCAGAGTTCGGATAATCCTATTAATAATTTCACACCTGAAAATTTAGCTTATGTCATCTATACTTCTGGTTCTACAGGGCGACCTAAAGGTGTACTAATTCAACATTCAGCACTATCAAATCTAGTGTTCTGGCACTTAAATAATTTTGAATTAAAATCATCAGATCGAGCTACACATTTAGCCGGAACAGCCTTTGATGCTGCTGTTTGGGAATTATGGCCTTATTTAGTAGTCGGAGCGAGTATATATTTAATTAAATCAGAATTTCTGCTGTCAGCAGAAACACTTCAAGAGAAGTTGATATCACATAATATTACTATTAGTTTTATTCCTACACCCTTAGCAGAACAATTATGTCTTTTATCCTGGACAGAAAAGACAACTTTGCGAACTATGTTAACTGGTGGAGATAGACTTAATTCTTATCCATCAAATAAGTTACCATTTAAGTTTTTTAATAACTATGGACCCACCGAAAATACAGTGGTTACAACGTCTGGACAAATTTTATCAGAAGAATCAGATGGTAAATTCCCACCCATAGGTCGTCCTATTACCAATACTCAAGTTTACATTCTTGATCACTATCTTCAACTCCTACCAATTGGCGTTTATGGAGAAATATACATTGGTGGTCTAGGTTTAGCTAGAGGGTATTTAAATCGTCCTGACTTAACATCTGAGCGATTTATTGCTAATCCTTTTGTGGCAAATGAGCGACTTTATAAAACTGGAGACTTAGGACGCTATTTACCAGACGGAAATATTGAATTTCTAGGACGCATTGATCATCAAGTTAAAATTCGGGGTTTTCGGATTGAACTAGGAGAAATTGAAACAGTATTAACCCAACATCCTCAAGTTCAGCAGGTAGTAGTAATTGTCCGCGAAGATCATCCAGGAAACAAGTATTTAACAGCTTATATTGTCAGCACCACAGAAACATTGACAAGTAGCGAATTACGTCAATTTCTCAAAGAACATCTTCCCGAATATATGATACCTGCGGCTTTTGTCATGCTTAAAACCTTACCTCTGACTCCCAATGGTAAAGTTGACCGGCGGATTTTACCAAAGCCAGAAACAACCAATTTAGAGCTAGAAACCGCTTTTGTTGCCCCTGTGACCGCGCTAGAAACAAAATTAGCCGAAATCTGGTGTACAGTATTAAATCGAGAGCAGGTGGGCATCTATGATAACTTCTTTGAATTGGGGGGACACTCTCTCCTGATCACATCTGTAATATCTCGCATTCGAGAACATTTTTCCATAGTTTTGCCTCTGCGTTCTCTATTTACAGCCCCGACTATCGCTGAACTTAGTCAAGTAATAATTACACATCAACTGGATGCCATGACAGTTGATACCTTACCACCTCTTGTCCCTCAAGCACGAGACACTTGTATCCCCCTGTCTTTTGCACAAGAGTCTATATGGCAGTTACAACAATTAGCTCCTGAAAGTTGCGCCTACAACAGCTTTTTTATTTTACGTTTCACTGGCTCTCTTTCTGCAATTGCATTGGAGTCCAGTTTCAATGAAATAATTCGTCGTCATGAAATATTACGCACTGGTTTTACTATAGTAGAAAGTCAACCTGTACAAGTAATTACCCCATTTCTGACTATCCCATTAGAGATTATAGACTTACAAAACCTCCCTTTGGTAGAGCGAAAGTCCGAAGCAGAAAGACTAGCTGCATTGCAATATAATCACCATTTTGATCTGGCTTTAGTTCCTCTCATCAAAACAACTTTACTGCGACTAACTCCAGAAGAACATTGGTTAACACTAAATATGCACCATATCATCACAGATGGTTGGTCATTTGGTCTGTTGTTGGAGGAGTTAGGAATCCTCTATGCAGCTTTTATCAATGGTTTACCTTCACCTCTACCGGAATTACCTGTTCATTACGCAGATTTTACCCTCTGGCAACGGCAATACTTTAATGAAAAGGTCATAGAAAAGCAATTGGCTTACTGGCTACAAAAACTAACTAATACTGCACTAGAATCTGATGAATCTAGCAATCAGCTACAGTTGAGTAATAAAAGTAGCAGCGCAGCTATTTATTCTGTGGTTCTGCCAGTGAGTATTGTGACATCAATCGAAGCTCTCTGTCGTTCTCAAAAGGTCAGCATTTTTACGATCATTCTCACTGCTCTAAATATACTTTTGTTTAAGTGCAATAGTAAGAACGACATTTTAGTAATAGCAACTATTGGTAATCGGAGTGCGGTGGAAACTGAAAAAATGCTCGGTTGCTTCATCAATGACGTAATTTTGCGATCGCATCTTTCCTCTGAACAAACTGGAATTAATCTTTTAGAACAAGCCCAAGAAACTCTCACAGAAGCCATTAATAATAAAGAAATTGCCTGTCAAACAGTCACTGACACTATCACCAGCAAACAACCATTGAATATCTCGGCAGCCCTGGCTATGCTACCTCCACAAAATTGGCATAATTGGATGTTAGATGTTGACTTTGTATCTATTAAGCGCGATCTCGACTTGTGGGATGGAGAAATTCCTTTAGAGATTTATGTTTCTTCACCTTCAGTAAATAATCCCACGATGGAAATTAAGGTTTTCTACAGTACGGAGTTATTTACCAATGAAACCATCAAGGTTTTGTTCAACTATTACCAACAAATTCTTCAGCAGCTTGTTGAAGATCCCACTAGTGGTCTGTCAAATTTATTTTGACGGGTTTTTGGTAGTGCGGGCATCTTGCCCGCGTGAGCGAGACTAGTAGTCTGTCAAATTTATTTTGACGGGTTTTTGGTAGTGCGGGCATACTTCGACCCTTCGACAGGCTCAGGGCATCGCAGGCTCAGGGCATCGCAAGCTCAGTACAAGTCTTGCCCGCGTGAGCGAGACGCTCACACTACAGACCATCATTTTTATCTTGACAAACTACTAGTCAAGTTTGTGAATTTTTTGATTGGTGAACATTGCAAGACTCCAGATCCCCGACTTCTTAGAGAAGTCGGGGATCTGAGAAATAAATGTTACATTAAACCATGAGGCTTTGCCACAAATTCACTAATAATCACTATTACCATGTTAGAAAACAGCCCACCAGAGTTGCAACAACAACCCAGATTTGGATCATCTTTATTGAGATGGACTGAGTATTTCTCCAACCCAGAAGGAGAAATAACTCAAAGCATGAGCGTGTTTATCTTGATCTGGTTTGGTCAAGTGTTGTCTCTGGTTGGCTCGCGGACAACGGGTTTTGCACTCAGTATTTGGGTCTATCAACATACGAATTCCACAACTCAATTTACACTGCTGATTCTCTCTACAACCCTACCGACAATTTTGATCTCTCCCATTGCTGGCGTGATTGTCGATCGCTTTCCTCGGCGCTGGATCATGATTATTAGTGATTTCTGTGCAGGTTTATGTACCTTACTAATTGCTTGGTTATTTATCAGTAATCACTTAGAAGTTTGGAGTCTGTGCGTAGTCAGTGCGATTAGTTCCAGTTTCAATGCTTTTCAGGGACTAGCCTATTCCTCAGCGACTACATTACTTGTGCCGAAAGCACAACTTGGTCGTGCCAGTTCGATGACACAGATCAGATTAGCGATCGCCGAAATTCTCTCCCCGGTATTAGCCGCAGCCTTGTTAGTAACTGTACAATTGTCAGGAATTGTCATCATTGATTTATCTACATTAGTCTTAGCCTTAATCTGTTTGCTAGTAGTTAAATTTCCCGAAATTTCGTCCACAGAAAATCCCGATACCGAAACTAATTCATTTTGGCAACAAATAACCTTTGGCTGGAAATATTTAGTGGCACGTCCTGGACTACTCGGATTAGTCATGTTCATTGCCATTATCAACTTTCTCGTTGGTAGCGCAGAAGCTCTAACTACACCCTTAGTGCTTTCCTTTGCTTCCGCTCAATCTCTAGGGACTATCTATTCTATTGCCAGTTCTGGACTATTGGTAGGTAGTGTAGTGATGAGCATTTGGGGCGGGCTAGAACGCCAGATCAATACTATATTTGTATCAATGGCATTTTTGGGCATCTTATATGTATTAGCTGGGTTGAAGGCTTCCACAGTTATATTTACGATCGCCAATTTCTTGATATTTTTCATATTTCCCATCATCAATGGGTCAATTCAAGTCATCTATCAGAAAAAAGTAGCACCAGAAGTACAGGGAAGGGTCTTTGCTTTTCGCAGTGCTGCCGTACAGGGGTTTTTACCACTTTCCTACCTAACCTGTGGAGCATTAGCTGATCAATTTTTTGAACCAATCATGGCAAAAGATGGAGCTTTAGCCCATAGCATTGGCCAGATTATTGGGGTTGGTCATGGTCGCGGTATGGGTTTAATGTTTATCATTCTGGGTCTGTTTTCTCTAGTCGCAACATTGATTGCCTACTTGTATCCGCGTCTCCGCTTTGTAGAACATGAACTACCTGATGCAATTCCCGACCAACTAGAGGTTTCATAAAGCCGTCATCAAAAAATGTCCCCAAGATGCACTTTGACATCTATCCCAGCGGGTATTTCATATAACAAAAACTTATTGGTAATAAGTAACTGAATTTCATTACTAATCGGGGTCAATTTTCTGTTATAACTTTTAACTTTTCCCTTAGTATCAGAATTGAAGCAAATTTAAACCAGCGGCTAATCCCATCAGAATAGCTGTAAGGTCTGCTTGAAAATCACTTATACTGCCGATTTCACAACAGAGGATAATTAAATGGCTACTTACAAAGTTACTCTCATCACTCCAGACGGTACTAAGACTATAGACTGCGATGACGACACTTATATTTTGGATGCAGCAGAAGAAGCTGAATTTGACTTACCCTTCTCTTGTCGGGCTGGTGCTTGCTCAACTTGTGCAGGTAAAATCATTTCTGGTACTGTTGACCAATCTGATCAATCCTTCTTAGATGATGATCAAATCGAAGCTCAATATGTATTGACTTGTGTTGCTTATCCTACTTCTGATGTCACCATCGAAACCCACAGAGAAGAAGACCTTTACTAAACTTTAGTCACAAGAATTTAGTCCAAACAAGGGATTGGGGATTGGCGACTGAGTAGGAGTTTTACCAATTCCCCAATTACTTGCTTACTTTAATTTTAGTCCCAGGATAATAAAATTCCAATATCTTGGGACTAGACCAACCTAATTTGGCTAGATTCTGAGCGCCTGTTTGGCTTAAACCCACTCCATGTCCTAAACCACCACCAATAAAAGCATATCCCCACAGATTGGTTTGACCTTTATTCAATGGTTGAATGTAAAAAAGCGTGCTAATAGGGGCTGCAAAGGCACTGCGAACCTCGTCTTTTTGTAAGGTGAAAACCCCAATATCAGTTTTCACAGCCAGTTTTAAAATCCGGCCGCTGGAACTGCGTTCAACCACAGACATGGCTTGAATTTTTTTGAACTTGCTATAGGGGCTTTTTTTGGAATGTAAGAATTTCTGCAAGTCTTGGGTAATTCTATTGATGTCCGTTTCTCTGTGCCAACGGAATACATCCCATTTACTCTCATTAAATCCCGCTTTAAGATTGATAAATTTCTCGAAGTTCTGATCATTTGCTAAATTCTGACTCGATAAGTTCCAAAGATTTTGATTAGCAGCATCTATGACAGGTTTTAAATAGGGACGATCTTCTCCATTCCAGATATCACTAAAGTTAGCAGTCACACCACCTGTCGTGGATGAATATAAAGCATCAACTATTTCGTTATTATAAGTGAGTACCTGACCTTTGGTCGAGGCGATCGCCTGATCTGTATTTTTAGCAACTCCGCTGAGTCCTTGATAAACTTGACAGTGAGTGTCAGCACATAACTGATAATTATCTACCGCAAATCTGCGGAGGTTTCGCAAGGCATAGGTGCGAGCAATAATTGCTTGTGCTTCTAAGGCTGCCATTGGCGCATTTATCCCAATTTCATGGGGTAAAACTCCCCGCACATAAGTTTCTAATGGGACTGTATTTACTAAAGTATAATGCCCATAGGCGTTGGGCTGCAAGGTCATTTTTCCCGGATAAACACGCTTTTGTTGAGGCTGTTCATCTGTATTCACCTTAATTGAGTCTTTACCAGCAGTTATTTCTAGATAATTAGGACTATAATTTTTACCATTTACTACCCAAGTAATTTTCGGTACTTTTGATAAAATGTTGGTTGCCAAGTAAGCATTTTTATCACCGGATGTTTCTATACTTTTTAATAGTAACCGACGAATTAAGGGAGTGCTGTAAACGTCCCGTTTTGCCCATACTTGCCAACGTTCTGGTTGGGATATTTCCACTTCTATCCCCAGGGAACGCCAGTGGTTAGCGTTATCTTCCGCTGTTTCAAAGGTGCGAAAGTCACCCAGCACTAAGACTTCCTGAACCACTGTTTGGGTTAAGGGCTGCATGACTGTTGTTAACTGGATGGGTTTGTCTGTGACTAGGGTTTGTTGCTGAGTACCCACTGTAAATTTTAATGTTAAGCGATCGCCTTTTGTGGGTGCTAATTCTAATTTGTCTGTGGGTTTAGCCCCAAATCGTTGGACAATACCAATTTGCAATTTTACATCCTGGTTGTTGCTTACGGGTTCTGATGCGGCAGCCAATCCCAATAGGCACAAGGTTGTTATTAATCTGTAGGAAGAAGGCCAAATAAATATTTTCATGAAAACTAATTCTAATTGCCCTTATGCTGTCGGAGTGGTTTTAAGTTAATTAACTCAATTTACTAATGATAAGAAGATACAGGGCGGCAGGATGAATCACAAATTACTAATAATCAACTTAGATAATTAGTAACGGGGAATATTATATATTTTTAACTTACGCGCTTCTATAATACCATTACGTCTTTTTTTCAGCACACTTGCAAATCAAACTCATTATGAGTATGATTTAACTAAATCTTGCTTTATCACCCATATTTTATGCTGGAAATTGATTTTACCGAGAATTTGCGAAATTTAATGCAAACAGTCGGTTATGAGAGTTTTAAATCTTTAAGTCGTGCTGCTGGTGTTTCACAATGGCAAATTTTGCAGTTGCGGAGGGGAAAAATCGGACAAATGCGGATAGAAGTATTGATAAAACTGTCAGAGATTTTACAGATATCTTGGACTGAGTTGGTAGAAAATTTCAGCGTTGATGGTTTATCTTCAAGTTTCCACAAAACTCATTCCTCTCATAAAAATATAGACTTATTAAAGCAAATTACAGATTTACAAGTTGAGTATGAACGATTAACATTGTCAATGTTAGAACAAAGAGAAGGATTAAAACAGGAATTTCAGCGGTCAAGTTTACAAATATTGGAATCTTTAATATTACAATGGCCAACAGCAGCACATAGAGCCAGGGAAGATCACCAGTTATCAGCAGTAAAAATATTACCTTTGGTAGATACGCCTTTAAAAAGATTATTACAGGATTGGAATGTAAAAGCGATCGCTTCTGTAGGCACAGAAATCCCCTATAATCCTCAGTTCCATGAATTATTAGCAGGAACAGCACAACCAGGAGAGATTGTTAAAGTCCGTTATACAGGTTATATGCAACATGATCAGCTTTTGTACAGAGCTAGAGTAAGTCCCAGATAAAGTTTATGCTCTTTTGAGTTTGATGGTTATTTGCTGATGAATTTATTGAAAATTACTTCATATTTTTGTGTACTAAATATCTTTCTATAATCTAATGTTAGGATATACTAATAAAATTAAAATCAGCACATTCTTAAATAAATCAAAATTAGAATATTATGAATCAGCAGGTGAAAGTTATTGCAATCAGTGGGAGTTTTAATGCTACTAACTCACAAAATTTTCAACAAAGTATTAAAGAAGTAATTGATAAGAGAATCTCCATTGTGTTGATTGACTGTCATCATGTTACCTTTATGGATAGTTCTGGATTAGGCACTCTGATTTTAACATTTAAAGCTTTACAGGAATCGGGAATAAAGATGGTTATTTGTTCAATTAATGAGCAAGTTAGGATGCTATTTGAATTAACTGGTATGGATGGCAAATTTACAATTTTTCCTAGTCAAGAAGCATTTGAAAATATTTTGCTTTCTGCTACTTGATTAATCAAATTTAACTTGAAGAATAGATAAATCATCCTCAAATGTCTCTTTGGAGTTTAAGTTAATTAGGTAATCCAGGATATAATCAAGTTGGTTATCAACAGAATACTGTAAGCTAATTAAAATCTGAATGAAACCTTCTAAACTCCAAAGAGTACCATTTGATTGAGTGATTTCGTAAGCACCATCACTAAAAATATAAAGGATGCTAGATTTTTCAATCTGACAATAAGCATCTGTATATTTAGCTTCAGGAAACATTCCTACAGGCATTCCTGGAGTTTTTAATCTTTTTACTTCTGTATGAGTAGGAGAATTGCCAGAGAGGATAATAGCTGGTGGATGTCCAGCACTAGAGTATGTTAATTGACGGCTAACTCGATTATAAACTCCATACCAAATCGTAAAATATTTATCATTTTGATAATTCATTTGAAAGGTATTATTTAAAGCTGCCAATACCTCACTAGGTTGATAGTAATTTAAATCTTTGAGTGCGCGGGAACGTAAGAGATTTAGTACAGAAATTGAAGGTAGAGTAGCTTTAAGTCCATGACCGGCAACATCTAGTAGGTAAATAGCTAAAGTATCAGCATCAAGCCAATTATAATCAAAACAATCCCCACCAAGTTGCCGTGATGGCAAAAACGTAAACTGAATACTCAGGGGCTTATTTACAGGCAGGGGTAAAAGGGATTTTACATATTCTGTAGCTTCGGCTAATTCTGTTTCTAAAAGTAGCTTTTGGGTCTGTAAATCCTGACTTAATTGATGCAGACGTAACCCGGCTCTAACTCTTGCTTGTAGTTCATTGTGTTCGATAGGTTTGGAGATAAAATCATCAGCACCAGCATCTAATCCCTTAACTCTATTGGCGACGGAATCTAAAGATGTTAATAAAATAAAAAATGTGGTAGATAATTTGGGATCTTTTTTAATGATATTACATACTTCTATACCACTTAATCCCGGCATAATCCAATCACATATAATTAAGGCTGGAGGTGAATCCAGCGTTCTTAAAATTCCTTCTTCTCCTGTACTCGCAGTGATGACTTGATAACCTTGTTTTTCTAAGATTCTTTTGAGAAACATTTGGATGGATCGGTCATCATCAATGATTAAGATTTCAAACATGAGATTATTAGGAAAGGGGATTTAACCAAAACAATATAACTTGTTTTAATTGATTTAAATCTCGATAGACTTCTTGTTTTAACCATTGTCCTAAAGCATCAAAGGGGCTAAAAGAACTTCCTGGTTGCCATTTAACATCTTGTCCTAAAGGTGTGGTATGAGTGCCTAATAAGGTTTGTGTTGTTACCATATTAGGAAAGAGTTGTTCTAAAATTCTTGTTAAGTTTGCTGATTGATCCAGGGTATCTTTATTAAATCTGATTACTAAATTCCGCCGAATCTGATAGCTGTCTTGGACTATTTGGTTAGTTTGTGCCGGTGTAGGTGTAAATTCAATGTCTAATTGGGAATTGAACTGGGAATTTAACTGTTCTACTAATGGTATGGCTTCATTGGCAGCAAAGTTATTAAAGGATATTAAAATATTACCAGCCCGTTGGATTGGAAACAGGCTACCAATTAGTAAATGGAGTTTACAACCCATGCTATGTCCGACTCCATAGGTGGGAAGGTACAGCTTGCGGAGTTTTCCAGCGTCTTGTAACTTTTCTAGGGTATATTCAAATTTAAGTTGGACAGATTTAGCGATCGCTATATGATCTAATGTATTGACAAAAGGTGTGGCAATAATGACGTATCCTTGATCCGCTAAATTTTCAAGTAACCAACGATAAGTTAAATGTGGTAAAGTGGCGACAAATGCACCACCTAAAAAATGAATGATCCCAATGGGATTACGGGGAATAAGTACCCAATTGCCTCTAATTTCTTGCCAGTTCATGTTAAAATAGGAGTCAGGAGTCAGGAGTCAGGAGAAGAAAGAGAAGGAAGAAGAAAAAGAAGAAAGTATTTTCTATAGATATATTTTACATTTACATCTAAACATATATCAAGTATTAACTCTGACTTTGCAAGTTTTTCATTTCCTGCTGTACATCTAGGGAAATTTGCAAAGCTTCATTTAATAATCTACCATGTTCGGTTGCTTCTTCAGTAACTTGCATTGATGCCAAAGCGGCTAAATTATTGGTAAATAAATCAGCATTGGTAATAATAAAACTTTTATTTTCTCGCAAAATTCTCTCTGTTTTTAAAGCGCGGATTAAATCATTTCTAGTTAATTCAAGTGCTAATAATACTTTTTCTCTTGCTTGTATACTTACTCCTAAGTTGCCAACATCTTCAATTTGGTCGTTAATATCTATAGCTTTAATCACGGAATTATATCTTTCCACATCATTTAGTAAAATCCGTAAAGAATTTGTCATATTCTGTTTGAGAAACTTACTTTTGCCTTTCCATAATAAATATAATAGAATTTGTATACTCCCACCTGTCCATAAAACGAAGATAATTAATGATAGCCAAGATGATAGTTTTACTAACAGGTAAGTACAAACAGAAATAGCAAGTCCAGCGAAAACCACAGTAGCAATTACAGTAGCAATTTCTGTTTTTTGAGCTTTCTTTAGCAACCTTATACCGAATTGCTGAATAACATCAGTAATAATTATTAATTTATTATGAACAGGTAAGTTAGTCGCATCTTGAAGTTGATCATGACTAATATCCAATCCCTGTAAATCATCTCGCACAGTTGCTAAATCCTTAACATACTATTGATTTAGTCTAATATAACAAGTGGATTTCCAGAATGGCAATTAATCGGTGATTTTAGGGGTATTCAATGTTGATAATGTGTAAGAAATAAATGTTGATACCATCAAAAACCAACCACTTTTCAAGTTCTACATGATTCTTCCCTCTTCCCTCTTCCTCCTCTTTCTTCTTTCTTCTTCCTTCCTCCTCTTTCTTCTTCTTTCTTCCTTTCTTCCTCCTGACTCCTGACTCCTGACTCCTGACTCCTGACTCCTCCCTTAAGTTACTTGCAACAAATAGCTCATGCAGTTACCCATTAAAAAATAAACTACTAGCATTGCTGCTGCGGCTAATGCCACTAGTGTACCAGCCAGCATGAGAGAAAATTCTTTATGCTCATAAGCTTTTTCCATCAGGTGTAGCGACCATGCTACAAGTGCCACATCAAAGATTAAAATAGGAATCAACATATTTCTTAATATTTCTTCATAGAAGTACCTTTATCTTAACACTGTTTTGGATAACTGTGTTTTATCTTCAACAGATGCAGTTGGTCGCTGTCTTTGATATCAAGCAGGAAGACGGACCCGAACATGGCGTTCTTGCAAGTAAGTTTTAATTTGTGCTACACTGAGCTTCCCAAAATGTAACAAAGACGCTAAAAGTGCGGCTTCAGCTTTACCTTCCGTTAATGCAGTGTGAATGTGTTCACAATTTCCAGCACCACCAGAAGCAATCACGGGAATCTCTACAGCATTAGCGATCGCTTTTGTCAAGTCCAAATCATAACCAGCTTGAGTACCATCAGCATCCATACTTGTCACCAACAATTCTCCAGCCCCTCGTCTTGTGACTTCTTCCGCCCACCATAGAGCATCAATACCAGTATTTTCTCTACCACCGCGAACGTAGACATCCCAGCCAGGATTCTCAGGATCAAGCCTACGTCTAGCATCAATAGCTACAACAATACACTGATTACCAAAGCGATCGCTGGCATGATTAATTAAATCTGGATTTCTGACCGCCGCGGAATTAATACTAACCTTATCCGCCCCGGCTCGTAACAAATCTTTAACATTTTCTAAGGTTTGAATCCCACCACCCACAGTCAGGGGAATGAAGACCTGTTCAGCAGTCCGGTAAACCACATCAATAATCGTGTCCCTGTCTTCATGAGTAGCCGTAATATCTAGAAACACTAACTCATCTGCACCGGCTTCATTGTAAACCTTGGCCAGTTCTACAGGATCACCAGCATCCTTGAGATCCACAAAGTTAATTCCCTTCACAACTCTGCCCGCCTTGACATCTAGACAAGGTAAGATTCTTTTAGCCAACATAATGACGTTTTCACTCCCGGTAATTGCTAGGAATTTAAATTGTAAAGGCAATTGGGGAATAGTTGACAAGATAGGATCAACATATAACAGGTCTTGTCCAGACGAAAAACTAATTAAACAAATATACAGGCAAGAGGCAAGAGGCAAGAGGCAAGAGGCAAGAGTAAAGAAGTTTTCAGCGATTTTACATTTCTTTACACAGTTTGGTTTTATTGTGTTCACCTACTTAATGAAATAAATATTTATATTGTGAAAATAGTATCTGTATTCTCAACTGACCCCAAATATCCTATACTGATTTTACTTATGAACTGCTAAATCCCTATTTCTGTACTTCTGAATCCCTGAAAATTATGGCGATTATCTCTTCCAAAAAACAGCCTCCAGAACCCAATGGAGAACCCAAACAGCAAAGGGAATCAGCAAAAGTAGCCCCCCCCGCAGAAAATCTGTTACAATCGGAAGCGGCTATTAATGAACAAGGGAAACCAGAAGAGAGTATTCGTCCCCAGCGCTTTGCTGATTACATCGGCCAAAAGGATTTAAAGGATGTTTTAGATATAGCCATTAAAGCCGCTAAATCTAGGGAGGAAGTCATGGATCATTTGCTGTTGTACGGACCACCAGGTTTAGGTAAAACCACAATGGCAATGATTTTAGCATCAGAAATGGGGGTAAGTTGCAAAATTACCAGCGCACCAGCTTTGGAACGGCCACGGGATATCGTGGGGTTATTGGTAAACCTGAAACCAGGAGATGTGCTGTTTATAGATGAAATTCATCGGTTATCACGGATGACAGAAGAAATTCTCTATCCAGCGATGGAGGATTATCGCTTAGATATTACGGTGGGTAAAGGTTCTAGTGCCAGAATTAGAAGTATACCTTTATGTAAATTTACCTTGGTAGGAGCGACAACTCGCGTCGGAGCTTTAACTTCACCATTACGCGATCGCTTTGGCTTAATTCAAAAGTTGCGTTTTTATGAAGTAGAAGAACTGACTAAAATTGTTCTCCGCACTGCTGAATTATTACAAACCGCAGTTAATCCAGATGGGGCGACAGAAATCGCCAAACGTTCACGGGGAACACCAAGAATAGCCAATAGATTATTAAAAAGAGTCCGTGATTATGCGGAAGTAAAATCTTTCCTGGAAATTAACGCAACTGTTGCAGCAGAAGCATTACAACTATTCCAAGTAGATCCTTGTGGATTAGACTGGACAGATAGAAAAATGCTCAGTGTGATTATTGAAAACTTTAATGGTGGGCCAGTGGGTTTAGAAACTATCGCTGCTACCACTGGGGAAGACACCCAAACCATTGAAGAAGTATATGAACCATATTTAATGCAAATAGGTTATTTAAGCCGGACACCCAGGGGGAGAATCGCAACTAAAGCAGCCTATCAACACATGGGTTTTAAACCCCCTAATGAGCAGTTATCATTACTGTAGACCAGATCCCCGACTTCTTCAAGAAGTCGGGGATCTGTCGGGGATCTTAGGCTAAGACAAGAGAGAAAAAGAAAGCTCTGAATTTAATCCCTAATTACCTACTATGAGTTAAAATCTCATGGAAATCACACAAATAATTGAATATATGGCAACAAAAATATCTGGTCAACTACACCCAAAATTGACTCAAATATTTGCTACAGCGTCATTAACAGCCTTAGCAAGCTTTACAGCCATGAGTCAACCTAGTTATACTTTACAATGTCACAACTTGAGTTTTTTCAAAAGTCTGAAATTTAAGAGTGAGCAAGGATTTCATTTCTTCTTTGTAACTCAGATGAGTTTGAGAGATGGCAGTAGAGATAGCATTTTTAAAATCGGAAAAATCTTCATAATATTGACCATATAAACATTTCTTCTTCACCCATTTCCATAACCTTTCTATTAAATTTAAGTTAGGAGAATAAGCTGGTAAAAATAATAAATCAATGCCTAAACTTTCTGCTAACTCCAGGACTACTCGACATTTTTGATATCGGGCATTATCTAAAACTAAAGTAATGGGAATAGTTAAGCCTAAATCGTATAATTTTTGCAACAGTTCACAGACTTGCTGCCCAGTTATATAAGTATCATTGGTTACGGTAATTACCTGATGATTAATAGCGTTTAATGCTGCTAAAACATTAAATCTTTTCCGCCCTGATGGTGATTTAATAAATACTCTTGTTACACACCAGATATATCCTAAAAATGCTTTCATTACAAAGTGTGCCGCATCAACAAAAAAAACTGCTCTTTTACCCTGTCTAGCCTCTTCTAGCAGTGGTTCTAGCTTTTTTTCTTGATACTCTTTTTGGGCTTCTACATCCGCATTTCCTGGTACGTAACCTACTTTTAGTCTTTTCATTCCTATTCTTTTGATAAACAGTCTTACCTGATTTTCACTTCTTTTTATTCCTGTTAATTCTTCAATTTTTTTCGCCGCCTCTTTGATACTCATTGGCGGATTTTTCTCAAAATATTTTTCGAGAGTTTCTTTATATTCTAACAATTCACTTTCTGGACGATAAAAATTTATTTCTTTGAGTTTTTCTATTCCCCCTTCTTCATATTCTTTAATGTATTCTCTTACGGTATTTTCACTCATATTTACTAATGATACTATTTGGCTATTTTTCAATCCTTTACTTTTTAGCCACATTACTTCCATTCTGATTTGTACTCTTGGATGTGGATGATTAAATCTTTCGTAATGAAACATTGCCTTTTCCTCTGTACTATACGTTCTTGCCTTCATTACTTGATTACCCCTCACTTTTTTCTTTAATATTTTATACCACTTTTTCCTTTTCTATCCTCAATTTATGCCCTTGCGGAGTATAGTTCTAGAAAAAGCCTTAGAAAGAGGATATCAAATAGGATATACAAACAAACTAGAAAAAGGCATGAGTGGAGGACCATTATTAAATGAAAATGGTCAATAAAAAAAACTAAAAAAACGTTTTAAATCAACAGAAAAATGAGAACATGGTAACAGATACTTATATGGAGTTTCTGTTACCATGTTTAGTACAAAAGACCTGGAATTGAAGAAGATAGACCATTTAGGGATAGTAGCAGGAATAGTAGATTCAATAGGGATTGTAGAAATAATTAATAATTTAGTAGGTTCAGAGCCAGGAGAAAAAGTCAGTACAGGTCAGGTGGTAAAAGCGATGATTTTGAACGGCTTAAGTATGATGTCACAGCCGTTATATATGTTTCCAAAATTCTTTGAATTAATTGCTTGTGAACATTTAATTGGTGTAGGAGTAAAAGCAGAATATCTCAATGATGACAAGCAGGGTTAGCGCATCTCAAACCCTATTGACAAGGGGATTTATTTGATATGTGGGAGGATGTTCAAGTGACACAACTCAAGGTAAGTTAATATATAACCCATCTAGCCGCTGTATCTAAGTAATGTCAACAGGATTTAAGAAGAAGTGTAAAACCAGAAAATCTGTTACACCCAGTGTAGACAGTAAAGAGATTACCAGCAACTTTCTGCAACACTTTACGGGAATAAAAGATCCTAGAGTGAAAAGGACTCGATGGCATTTACTCACCGATATTATCACTATTTCCTTGTTGGCAGTCATAGCGGGCGCAGAAGGGTGGGAAGATATTGAGGAATATGGACTAAGTAAAAAACAGTGGTTAGAGACATTTTTAGAATTACCAGAAGGAATACCCAGTCCGGATACATTTAGAAGAGTATTTGAGAGAATAAACCCCAAAGAATTTGAGCAATGTTTTCGGAATTGGGTGCAATCATTAGTGGAGAAATTGGGCGTAGAAGTAGTTGCTATAGATGGGAAAACTCATCGAGGGTCATATGATCGAGAATCCAAACTAAAAGCTTTACATACAGTGAGCGCATGGGAAGAGTGAAAATAGGTTGATTCTAGGACAAAAAAAAGTCAGTTGTAAATCAAATGAAATCACCGCAATTCCATCACTATTAGAGACTCTGGACTTGTCTGGCTGCATTATCACTATTGATGCAATGGGGACACAAAAATCAATTGCCGAACAAATCATAGCTGGAAATAGATGTAGGTGGTAATTCTTTCGTTAAATCATGTCCTTTAATAAATTCTTGAACGATGAAAATCAAATCCCCAACTCCTTAAAGAAGTCGGGGATCTAAATTAAAGATATAAAAATACTAATTTAGTCTAAACTCCAGTTGCTACTAGCTGTTGATTAGTAACAGGAGCAAAAATATCTTCGTAACTTGGGAAAATTTCAAATACTGAATCAAGCTGGGTAAGTTCCAAAATCAACTTAACTGGAGCTTTGACATTACAAAGAACTAACCGACAACCACTTTGACGCGCTGATGTCAGGGCTTTAACGAGAGGGACTAATCCAGAACTATCCATGAAATCAACATTTGCTAAATCTATAACCCAGAGTTGGTGATGCTGAGGTTTGATTTCAGCCATCTGTTCGCTCAAGACTGTACCACTATCCAGGTCTATACTACCTTGGGGTTTGAACAAAATCACTTGGCGTTCTTGTGTAAGAGTCATAAATTTAACTTTGTATTTGAAACACTGATAAAGGGAAAATTGACATCAATACTGTTTATAATTCAACCGCAGAACGACTATTTTCGCAAATTTATGGGAATTAACAGCAGCACGGTTGGGCAAAGTTTTTTCAGTATTTATGCCGTATAATTTGTTGATAAGTCTTTCTAGTATAAGCATAATTTACTGCTAATTTCGGTAACGAACTTATCATTATCTAAAATTATCTATAGCAATCCGGTTTGATTCATGAACTTACTTGTAGAGATAGGGAACAGGGAACAGGGAACAGGGAATAGGGAAGGAATTTTCTTCATTTTCATTCTTCATTCTTCATTCTTCATCCTGACTCGGTGACTCCTGACTCGGTGACTCCTGACTCCTCCTATTGCGGTTTGATTGACACCCTAGCCAAAAACAAGCAAAGATATGGTAAAGGTAAAAATTTGTAAACTCGGTGGTGCTGGATGTCTTTTGAGCTACTTTCACTAGAAAACATCCAAGAAATTGCTCATAATTATGGTTATTTAGCGATTTTTTTGGGAATATTGCTAGAAAATTTGGGCATTCCTCTTCCTGGAGAAACCGTAACGATTGTTGGTGGTTTCCTTGCTGGTAGTAATGAATTAAATTACTGGCTGGTTCTCGGTAACGCTATTGGAGGTGCTGTAATTGGTGGTAATTGCGGCTATTGGATTGGTAGAGTTGGCGGTTGGCCTTTTCTGCTCCAAGCTGGCAAGATTTTCCGCATTTCCGAAGTCCGACTGCTGAGTATTAAAGAGCAATTTACGGAAAACGCCGCTAAAGCTGTATTTTTTGGCCGCTTTTTTGCCTTATTGCGGATTTTCGCTTCACCACTTGCGGGTATAGCAGAAATGCCCTTTGGTAAATTCCTGATTTATAACGTAGCTGGGGCGACTGCTTGGGGTAGCGTCATGGTGACATTAGCTTTTTTCGCGGGAAGGATTATTTCCCTAGAACAATTGGTGGCTTGGGTAAGTAAATTTGCAATTTTGGCGTTACTTATTTTAGTTGCTGTGATTGCTATACCAATTTGGTTAGAGTCCCGCGAAGTTAAGCAGCAAACAGAAGAGTAGTAAAGATCCCCGACTTCTTTAAGAAGTCGGGGATCTGAATTATTACTTATTCTGTTGCGCCCAAATGCGAGTAGGTAGTCCCCAAACGTAGATAAAGCCTTCTGCAGCTTTGTGATCAAATTGATCTTCTGCGCCGTAGGTGGCTAAATCGGGAGTGTAGAGGGAATTATCACTCCAACGGCCAACTATGGTGGCGTTACCTTTGAAAAGTTTTAACCGCACGACACCAGAAACTTTTTCTTGTGTTTGTTGAATAAAAGCATCTAAAGCTGCTTTGAGTGGGCTGTACCAAAGTCCGTTATATACGAGTTTGGTATAGGTTTCTTCCATACCTCGTTTGTACTGACTGACATCTGCTGTTAAAGTGAGGCTTTCTAAGTCACGGTGAGCGTTAATTAGAACTATCATTGCTGGTGATTCGTAAATTTCCCGTGATTTGATTCCTACCAAGCGGTTTTCAATCATGTCAATCCGCCCAATCCCATGATTACCAACGATTTTATTGAGTTGTTCAATTAACTCCACAGGCTGTTTTGATGTGCCATTGATGGTGGTAGGAAGCCCTTTTTGGAACCCAATTTCTAGATATTCCGGTTCATTGGGAGTATCAATTATGGCTTTGGTCATTTCATAGATTTCTTCTGGCGGCTCATTTGCTGGATCTTCCAATGTACCAGCTTCAATACTGCGACCAAGCAAGTTTTTATCTATACTGAAGGGAGAAGATTTTTTCACCGGTGCAGGAATACCAAATTGCTCACCATAAGCAATGGTTTGTTCCCGACTCATACCCCATTCTCTCGCTGGTGCAAGGATTTTGAGGTTGGGGTTGAGGGCTGTACAGGAGACATCAAAGCGTACTTGGTCGTTGCCTTTGCCTGTGCAACCGTGAGCGATCGCATCTGCACCATATTTTGCAGCGGCTTCCACTAATATTTTAGCAATCAAAGGTCGAGCCAGGGCTGTTCCTAAAGGATAGCGATTTTCATAGAGGGCGTTGGCTTGAATCGCTGGAAACGCGTAGTCTTTAACAAATATATCCTTAACATCCACTACCAAGGATTCACTTGCACCGGATTTCAGGGCTTTTTCTCGAACTGGTTCTAATTCATCTCCCTGACCTAAATCTGCTGCTAGGGTAATTATCTCTTCTACTCCCCACTCTTGCTTTAAATAGGGAATGCAAACAGAAGTATCAACTCCACCAGAATATGCTAGAACAACCTTTTTAGCGCGACCCATGAATTTCTCCACTTAGGAAAACAAAGAATGAGTTATTATTATATCTGACTTGCCTAGCGTATATTTTCTTGTGCAACAGTAACTTTGTTATATTTGTCTTATTCTCAATATGGCCAGTAGTTTTTTTGGGTGAAACTGTGTTTTTTAGTATTGTCATTCCTACTTATAATCGCTTACCAATTCTGGAAAAGTGCCTCCGCGCTTTAGAGAGTCAGGAGTTCAGCAACAAAAACTATATAGAAGGTTATGAAGTTGTATTGGTAGATGATGGTTCTACTGATGGTACTTTGAACTGGTTAGCAGTACACAAAGATGAGTTTTCTCATGT